>JBARVK010000220.1:0-2747 GCA_049646225.1 Nodosilinea sp. | reverse complement strand
CGCCGCCGAGGCCGTTGTCGTCACCACTGCCCCCTGCCGCTCTAGCAGAAAGGCCAAAAAGTCGCGGGTATCGGCGTCATCTTCGACGATCAAAATGGGCATGCCGGCGAGGGCGGTGGTCGGCGGCGCATCGGGCAAAGCGGCGGTGGTCGGCGGCGCGGCGGTGGCGGTCTGGGTCATGGGCAAGGTAACGGTAAATGTGGCTCCCTGATCTGGCCCCTTGCTCTCAGCCCAAACGCACCCAAAGTGCTGCTCGACCAGGTGATGGACGATCGCCAGCCCCAGCCCCAGGCCCCCCTGGGACCGCGTAATGCTGCTGTCGGCCTGCCGAAAGCGATCGAAGATATGTGGTAAAAAGTCGTCATTAATGCCCTGCCCGCTGTCGGTAATGCGCAGCCGGGCGTAGGCGGTAGGTGGGTCTTCCTCCGGCGGGCAGGGGCTTACAGACATTAGGCCCTGGGGCAGCTCAGCGACCACCGACAGGTGCACATCGACCCGTCCTTGGTCGGGGGTAAATTTGACGGCATTGGTCAGCAAATTCCAAATTACCTGCTGCAGCCGCAGGGCATCACCCGTTACCTCTAGGCGATCGCAGTGGTGCAGGTTGTCGGTCAGCGTAATGGCCTTGGCCGTCGCTGCCGGTCGCACGGTTTCTAAGGCTGCCTGGGCCACTGTGACCAAATCGATGGGTAGCCGGTGCAGCTGGAGCTTACCCCGCACAATTTGTGAGACATCTAGAATGTCTTCAATCAGCTGTTTTTGGGCCAGGGCATTGCGCTCAATGGTATTGATGGCATAGTCCACTTTCTCGGGGTCTAGGTTGCGCGACTGGAGCAAATTAGCCCACCCCAAAATAGAATTGAGCGGCGTGCGCAGCTCGTGGGAGAGCACGGCGATAAAATCGTCCTTCATGCGGTTAGCGGTCTCGGCTTCTCGGCGCGCCGCCTGCTCGCGAATCATCTGAGCGTTGGTGGCCTCGGCCTGCTTGCGCTCGGTAATGTCTTCGACCGTGCCGACGTAGCCCAAAAAGGTTTTTTGTTCAGATACCATCCGAGCCGATCGAACTGAGGTCCAGCGCTCAGTCTCTCCTCGGGGCTGTAGCCGAAACTCTTGAGCGTAGTCTTGCCCGCTTTGCAGGTAGGTTGCCCAGGTCGTTCGCGCCCTAGCCAGGTCGTCGGGATGGATCGAATTTAACCAACTCTGGTCTGGTCGCTGTTCGTCCTTGGGGTGTTCGTCCTTGGGGTGTTCGTTCCCTTCCCCAGCCAACTCTACCGGCTCTGTAGAGCCTTTGCAGATGGCTCGAAACCGCGGATTGGTGTAGATGCAGCGCCCCTCGGTATCGGTGACAAACACCCCCATCGGAGAACAGGTGCTGAGCAGGCGAAACCGCTCTTCGCTGGTTTGAAGGTCAGTATTGATCGCCTCTAATTGAGAGGTTTGGCGCTGGAGAATAGCTGTTTTTTGCCGCAGCGCTTCGGTCTTCTTAAACAGCTCGATAAAGATCGCTACTTTTGATAGCAAAACGTTGGGCGCGATCGGTTTGATTAAATAGTCAACCGCACCCAGGGCGTAGCCCTTGAACATAAACTGTTCACTGCTGCTAAAGGCGGTCAAAAAGATAATGGGCGTATCCTGCGATCGCGGTCGTTGGCGAATCAGGGTCGCTACCTCAAACCCATCCATCTGAGGCATTTGAACATCCAGCAAAATCACCGCAAAGTCATTGTTCAGCAGACAGCGCAGCGCCTCTTTGCCCGAGGTCGACTTGACCAAGTTGGCTCCTAGATCGCCCAAAATGGCCTCTAGAGCTACCAGGTTTTCGGGCTGATCGTCAACGAGCAAAATGTTGACTGAAGATTTGGTCTGCATGTCTACACTCCCGCTGCTGTGCAAAGACGAACCAGACAAGGCCCAATGTCGGAGAGCGGTAGCACCCAGTCAACGTCCACGGCGGCGATCGCCGCTGTCGGTAAAATAGGGCTTTCTGCGGTGTCGGGGGTTTGGACGATGGCCATTCCTCCCCGCGCCTTGAGCACCGACAACCCCTGCACACCATCGTGATTGGCCCCCGTTAATAGAACGCCAATGGCCCGCTCGTGGTAAATGTCGGACGCCGACTCTAGCAACACATCGATAGACGGACGTGCGAAGCAAACGGGCTCATCCACAGAGAGCGAAAAATACCCATATTCTATCAGCAGATGATAGTCGGGGGGAGCAAAATAAACGTGCCCAGGCTGGATCTGTTCTTTGTCTTCCACTTCGTGCACAGGTAAAACCGTAAACTTTTGCAGGAAAGAACTCAGACTTTGATCGGACTCCTTATGGCGATGTTGAACGATTGCTAGGGCGGCAGGAAAGTCGGTAGGGAGTGATCTTAGCAAAGTTTTTAGAGCCGATAACCCCCCCAAGGAAGTGCCGATGGCAACGAGTTCGTAGCCCACTAACTCCGCCTCCTGTATAACTTTTCAGATTTTGCCAGATCATCGTAGGCCGTTTCGTATTTGGTGAACCGAATGGTTTCCTGCTTGCCCAAGCCCAGTATTCCAAACTTGCACAGGCTATTGTAGAACAGCTCGTGAACCTGATTTTGCAAGGTTTGGTCGAAATAGATCAGGACGTTGCGGCAGAGGATAACGTTAAATTCATTGAAGGAACCATCGGTGACCAAATTGTGCTCGCCAAAAACAATTCTCTCCCGCAAAAAAGGGCGCAAAATCACGTTGTTGTAGTGGGCTGTGTAATAT
>JBARVK010000219.1:0-2286 GCA_049646225.1 Nodosilinea sp. | reverse complement strand
GGATAGACACCACCGGCAACCCGGTCAGCGACAGGGTGTAGGTAATGGCTAGATAATCAACCACGTTGCCCAGGGCAGTGCCATTGATATCGAGTACCGCCGTTTGGGTGATGGGAAAGGGTAAGACGCTGGCGCCGGGCACGAGCAAAATATCGTGGTGCTCAAAAAAATCTAGGAAATTGTGTAAAATTTTGCCCCGCTGGGCTTCAGCCTTTAAGTAATCGGCAGCTGTCACCCCCTGACCCTGCTCAATTTCCCAACGGAGGGTTTCATTGAGCTGATCACCATGGTGCTCTAACAACGACTGATATTGATGAAAAACGATCGCCCCGCGCAGGGTTTCAAAGGCAAATTTTGCCCCGCTACAGTCGATCTCAGCGGGACGAATATGGGGGCAACCCTGGGCGATCGCTGCGATCGCCTGCTCAAATACCTCAGCCACTTCAGTCTCAATCGGCGTCACCCCTAAATTTAAGCTGTAGCCAAGCCGGGTTTGCGCTCCACCGTCGCGCTCAAAGGTCGGCAGGGGCCAGCGCTGGGTGGCGATCGCGGTTGGATCGCGATAGTCAACCCCAGCCATGGCCGCTAGCATCAGAGCCGCATCTTCTACCGTGCGGGCCATCACCCCGTCGGTGACCAGTGATTCCCACGGCAGCGGTTTGGGCACACGGGGAATGCGCCCCTGGGAGGGCCGCAGGCCAACCAAACCGCAAAAACTGGCTGGGGTGCGCACTGAGCCGCCCATATCGGTGCCCTGGGCCAGATAGGCCATGCCGCTGGCTACCGCCACCGCCGCCCCACCGCTGGAGTCACCACAGGTTTTGGCCCGATCGTGGGGGTTTACCGTAGTGCCCAGGATGGGATTGTGGGTACCGGTACCCAACCCAAACTCAGGAGTACTCGTTTTGCCGAGAATAACTGCCCCCGCCGCCCGCAGTCGGGCCACGCAGAGATCGTCTTGGGTCGGGACATGATCACGGTAGAGCAGAGACCCATAGGTGGTGCGCAGCCCCGCAGTAGCGGTGAGGTCTTTGATGGCAATGGGCACGCCGTGCAGACAGCCCAAGGGCTGGCCCGCTTGCACCGCCCGGTCAGCCGCCTGGGCAGCGGCTCTGGCCTGTTCTGGGGCCAGGGTAATGAACGCCTTAAGGATTGGGTCAAGCCGGGAAATTTGCTCAAAACAGGCTTCTACAGCGGCCACCGAACTGAGACGCTGGGTGCGAATGGCTTGGGCTAACTCGGTGGCCGAAAGCTTGTGCATCTCCATTAGGGCAGATCGGCGAACAGGCTGCCCCAGCCTTTCACCAAAGTGGTGTCTACGCCTGCAAGGCGCAGAGATTTCCAAACGGCAACGGTGACGGTATCAAAAATAGGAATGCCAATATCTTTTTCAAGCTCCGCCACTAGCGGCGCAGCACAGAGGTTGGTGCAAAACGTCGTGATCGCCTGGGGCTGAGCCTGAGCCACTTGATAGACCATAGCCGAAATTTTTTCGGCCTCAACCTCCGCAAAGGAAAAGTTGACCTGGAGATTTAAGTGCTGCTCAGCAATGCACTGCCAACCCTGCTGAGCAAAGTTGGTGATCACTTTAGCTTGAACATCGTCGGTATAGGGCGTAACCAGGCCAAATTGGGTAATCTTGTGAGCCAAAAAAATCTCCTCTAGCGCCAGTACTGATGTCGTCGCGGGGATGCCGGTGGCGGCAGTAATTTGGTGGCAAAGCTCACGATCTCGATCAAGTCCTAGCCAACCGGCGGAGGTGCCATTCCAGGCAATAACATCGACTTTGGCATCAGCCAGCAGCTGAGCGGCCTCTAATAAAGCGGTATTTTCAAACTGATCTAAAGCTGACAAATTAAGGGAAATTTCTGTAACTCGAAACCGGCTAAAGTGAGCCGAAGCCCCCGGCAAACCAACCAGCATAGCCTGGGTGACGGGCTCTAGAACCGTGTTGGAAGAGGGTGTCAGCATACCCAGTCGAATGTGTTGGCCCATAGGTCGCAAGGTTAAAGGTTGTTTTTTTTAATAGGGGGTAAACCCGAGTCGGACAGAAATTTATTGACCGCGATCGCACTTTTCTGGCCTGGTATGAAAAATCTGCGTATAATGTATACAGCATTAATGAAAGGGACTGTATCCTAGACTACGCTTGCTCGCTTTGGGTGGTTACGTTGAGGGCCTCATGCTGACCCCGGCTGGCTGATATCAGTGGCTAAAGCCGTTGAGCTTACTAAGGAGAATATTCTTTGATTCTGTCTCAAAAAGCACCTAGTCGCAGTGGCTCAC
>JBARVK010000218.1:0-4495 GCA_049646225.1 Nodosilinea sp. | reverse complement strand
CAGCTGGGTATGGCCCTGGCGGGGATGGCGGCGGGCGGGGTTTGGATCGCCATCGTCGGTGCCCTGCGCCACTACCGAGCGGTGAACGAGACCATTAGCAGTCTGCTGATGAACTACATTGCGATCGCGCTGCTCAACCACATGGTCAACGGCCCGATGAAAGATCCGGCCTCGCTCAACAAGCCCTCTAGCTACCCCCTGCCTGAGATGCACATGCTGGGTAACCTGCCCGGTAGCCGGGTGCACTACGGGCTGGTGCTGGGCCTGGTGGCCTGCGGGTTGGCCTACGTTTTAATTCAGCGCACCACCTTTGGCTTTGCCGCCCGCACCGCTGGGGGCAACATCCGGGCCGCGCGGGTGGCGGGGCTGCCGGTGGGCAAGCTCACCCTGGCGATCTGCTTTTTGGGCGGGGCCTGTGCGGGCCTGGCGGGCATGGTTGAGGTGGCCGCCGTCCACGGTCGCGCCAATGAATCGCTGAACGCTAACTACGGCTACGGTGGGGTACTGGTGGCCTTTATTGCCCGCCACAACCCGCTGGCGGCCAGCCTGGTGGCGCTGCTGCTGGGGGGCATTCTGGCTAGCGGCGGCATTTTACAGCGCAGCCACGGCCTGCCCGACGCCACGGTGATGGTGTTCCAGGGGTTGGTGTTTCTGTCGGTGCTCTACAGCGATTCGCTCTACGGCAAGCTGCCGATCTTCAAGGCACGACCGCCCCGGCCTGTTACCCCGCCCCTGGCCCCAGCGACCCCGGTTTAGGCTGCCAGGGGAATAACCCACCGTAGGGGCACAGCACGGCTGTGCCCCTACCTAGAACATCACGTAATCAAGTTCAAGCACACATCCAACCGAGAGTGAGAACCATGGCTACTGAAGCACTGGGATTGTGGGGCGTGCCCCTGGCGATCATTGCTGGCACCCTGCGCGGCAGCGTTCCGTTTCTGTTTGTCAGCCTGGGGGAATGCCTGACCGAAAAAAGCGGCAAGATCAACCTGGGCCTCGAAGGCACCCTGCTGATGGGGGCGATGAGCGCTTACGCCATATCGTACCTGACCGGCTCGCCCTGGCTGGGGGTGATTACCGCCGGAGTAGCGGGCATGTTTTTGGGCCTGATCCACGGCTGGCTGTCGCAGCAGCCCCGGGTCAATGACGTGGCCGTGGGCATTGCCATGATTATCTTTGGCAGCGGCCTGGCCTTTTTTCTGGGTAAGCCGTTTATTCAGCCCTCGGCCCCCCAGCTGCCGACGCTGTCTCTAGGAGGGTGGACCCAAATTCCTCAGCTGGAGTCGGCCCTGAGCATTAGCCCGCTGTTTATTTTGGGGGTGGCGATCGCGCCTTTGATGCAGTGGTTCTTTCGCTCTAGCCGCTGGGGCCTGCTGATTCGGGCTGTGGGCGACAGCCCCGATGCCGCTCGGGCCATGGGCATTTCGATTTTTAAGGTGCGCATGGCCAGCATTGTGGCGGGCAGCTTTTTGGCCGGCATTGGCGGCGCCTCGCTGTCGCTGTTTTACCCCGGCAGCTGGTCAGAGCGCATTTCTAGCGGTCAGGGACTTATGGCCGTCGCCCTGGTGATCTTCGCGCGCTGGAACCCGGTGCAGTGCCTCTACGCCTCGCTGCTGTTTGGCGGTGCCCAGGCCATCGGCCCGGCGATGCAGTCGGTGGGCATTGATGCCTACTACTACCTGTTCAACGCATCGCCCTACATTCTAACCCTGCTGATTATGGTAATCACCTGCTCGCCGAAGCGCACGCTGACTGGCGCCCCAGGATCGCTAGGGCAAGCTCAGGAGTAACAGTTTGCCGCTACGTTTTGGTGCATTTTTAAAAAAATGAGTTGAGCGGTAGTTTCGGCCTGCGGGTGCGGGTAAACGCAGGGCACCCTAACCCATCCGCTAACGCAAATGCCGCTTCCCCCGCTAGATCACGTTAATCCTCGTTAGCCATTGCAATGGAGAACCACCATGGGCGTTTTTGTTGAAGCCGAGCCGTATCCGTACCCCTACAACGGGGAGCTGCGGCCCGAAAACACGGCGCTGATTGTGATTGATATGCAAACCGATTTTTGCGGTATCGGTGGCTATGTCGACAAAATGGGCTACGACCTCTCTTTGACCCGCGCCCCGATCGCCCCGATTGCCCGGCTGCTGGGGGTGATGCGCGATCGCAACTTCACCATCATCCACACCCGCGAGGGCCATCGCCCCGATCTAGCTGACCTGCCGGAAAACAAGCAGTGGCGATCGCGCCAAATCGGCGCAGGCATTGGCGACCCCGGCCCCTGCGGCCGTATTCTGGTGCGCGGCGAACCCGGCTGGGAAATCATCCCCGAGCTACAGCCCCTGCCCGGCGAAGTGGTGATCGACAAACCCGGCAAAGGCTCTTTTTACGCCACCGATCTGGATCTGGTTCTGCATCGCAGAGGCATTCAAAACATTATTCTGGCGGGCATTACCACCGACGTGTGCGTACACACCACTATGCGCGATGCCAACGATCGCGGCTACGAGTGCCTGCTGCTGTCAGACTGCACTGGGGCCACCGACTATGGCAATCACCTGGCCGCGCTGAAAATGGTCAAAATGCAGGGCGGTGTGTTTGGGGCCGTGGCCCATTCTGAAGCCCTGATCGACGCGCTGGGTTAGGCCGCAATATGTGATCTGATCTGGACGTTAGATCAATGGTGGGCAATGCCCTACGGCAGTGCGATAAACCGCCCCGAGTCTATATCCCCTCATCCACCCCCTACCCATCCACTCTCTACTCATCCACTCCCTATGAAAACCGCCACCATTGCTCCCCAAACAAAAACTGCCCCGCCCGAGCTAGAGGTGATCAACCTGACCAAGCGCTTTGGCACTTTCACCGCCCTCGACCAGGTGTCGATCAAAGTTACCCCCGGCAGCTTTCACGCCCTGCTGGGGGAAAATGGGGCGGGCAAAAGCACTCTGGTGAAATGCATCATGGGCTTTTATACGCCCACCGCTGGAGAGGTGCTGATTGATCAGCAGTCGCGCACGATCGCCAGCCCCAAAGATGCCCACCACTTTGGCCTGGGCATGGTCTACCAGCACTTCACCTCGGTGCCCGCCATGACCGTGGCCGAGAACCTGGTGCTCTCACGCTACGACAGCCCTCAGTGGATCAACTGGAAGGCCGAGTATGATCGCCTTGACGCCTTTATGGCTACCTCGCCGTTTCAGATTGACCTGCGTACCCCCATTTCTCAACTGGCGGCGGGGCAAAAGCAAAAGCTCGAAATTCTCAAGCAGCTTTACCTCAACAGCCGAGTGCTGATTCTCGATGAACCCACCTCGGTGCTCACCCCCGACGAGGCCGACGAAGTGCTGGGCCTGCTGCGCGAAGAAGTGACCGCAGGCCACCTCAGCGTGCTGATGATTTCCCACAAGTTTCGCGAGGTAATGGCCTTTACCGACGAGGTAACGGTACTGCGCAAGGGCCAGCTGGCGGGCCATGGCTACGTACGAGATTTGACCATCGACGACATGGCCCACATGATGCTGGGCGAGAAAACGGAGGCCACCCCGGTTGAAAAATTTACCGTCGCTGACATGCACCCTGTGCTGGAACTGCGAGACCTGTGCGCCGATCGCGACAACGGCCTGCCCGCCGTGCGCAGCGCCAGCCTGATCGTCAACAGCGGTGAGATTGTCGGTATTGCCGGGGTCTCGGGCAACGGTCAGCGGGAGCTGGTGGAGGTGCTAGCCGGGCAGCGGCCCCGCCACAGCGGCGAGATTCTCGTCAATAGTGAGCCCTACCAGTCGACTCGTAAAGAAATGGCTCGGCATCAGGTCTATACCCTACCCGAAGAGCCCCTGCGCAATGCTTGCGTACCCCACATGAGCGTGGCCGAAAACATGGCCCTCCGCACCTTCGATTGCCCACCTCAGGCCAGACGCGGGCTGCTTAACCTGCTCAACATTCGGCGGATGGCCGAAGGCTTGGTAAAGGTGTTTTCGGTCAAAACGCCCTCGGTTGATACCCCCGTGGGCAATCTCTCGGGCGGCAATGTGCAGCGCACTGTACTGGCCCGAGAGCTGTCTTCCACCAATATCAACCTGCTGATTGCCGCCAACCCCTGCTTTGGCCTCGACTTTTCGGCGGTGGACTACATTCACAGCCAAATTCTCGCTGCCCGCAATCGGGGGGTGGCGGTGCTGCTGGTCAGTGAAGACCTCGATGAACTGCTCAAGCTGAGCGATCGCATTGTGGTGATCAGCGATGGCGAACTGGTCTACGAAAGCCTCACCGCCGCTGCTGACATCAAAACCCTGGGCCACAAAATGGCCGGGCACTAACCCTATGCAAACTATCTGATGACAGTGATATCTACACGGCGGACACCTTAGTGGTTAATCCCCCTGGTAGGCGCCCCACCGTCAGCAGCCCCGACGGCTGTATCGTTCTCGCCATTTGGGCCAAACCAAGCGATTCCCCGTAGGGGCATAGCACTGCTATACCCCTACGGGCCGACCCATAC
>JBARVK010000217.1:0-7526 GCA_049646225.1 Nodosilinea sp. | reverse complement strand
GGGCTTAACCGGATTCGACAGGGTTATTCCATGGCAAGGGAGAAAATGTCTAGGGATATAGATTTTATTAATACTTCCTTCGGAAGTTTTACCTAATTTAGAAATTGCCCTACCGGGCTGGAATCGGGGTCTACTGGAAAAGCTTTACTTATGACCCTGATAAGTAATTGTTTGTCCTGGGACAATCTGAGGCTGCCTCAGGCGGCACAGGGTTCGCATAGATCTCGGGCCAGGAGCGCTTCGGTAGAGGCTACCTCTGCGATTGCCCCCTGCACCACTTGGGGCACCGATTGCCCAGATTCATGCTGGTGTAGCCAGCGCTGGGCTTCGTTGCCCTCCCGCAAAATTTTCTTCACCGGGCTGAGGAAGCAGCTAAGGCCGTTAGCTTTAGCGATGGGCCAAACGTCGTCGTAGAGCTGCTGCACCCACTGCCGCGCCAAAATGGGGCGACCGTCTTGCCAGTGGTGCAGTTCAGCATCGAGGCTGCACTGGGCAGCGGCGGCTTCGTTGGCATCAGTTAGGGCCACCAGTGCCTCATTGCGGCTCGCGACCGGGAGATCACTCATCACCAGCGGGTCTAGATCCGGGGTCTGAATGAGCTGAATCAACCGCGCCTCGAGCAGCGCGGTCACCGCCAGCAGCGCCACCGGATCGCTAATCAGGTCGCAGATGCGGAGTTCGAGGCGGTTGAGATTGTAGGGGCGGCGATCGCCGTTGGGCCGCACCGACGACCACAGATGTCGCACGTTTTGCATTGTGCCCGCCGCTAGCTGATCCTCCATCCACTGAATGTGGTGGGCGTGGCTGGTAAACAGGGGCACCAGCGCCGGGGTTTTGGGGAAGACCTGCCAGCGACTGGAGTGAGAGCCCGTCGTCTGGCCACCTAAAAACGGCGATGAGGCCGTCAGAGCCAGGTACAGAGGTGCTTCGACTCGCACCAGACGACAGGCTCGCATGAGCAGTTCTGGATCGGAAATGCCGATATTGATATGGACGCTGGCGGTAACGACGGTGGTGCCGTAGGCCTGCTCGATGTAGCTGTGGTAAGGGTTTTGGGGGTCAGATCGATAAAAGCGATCGGTAGGCCCCAGGGCCAGGGTGCTGCCGGGTATGAGCGTATAGTTGCCTAGACCTTTGAGGTAGTGGCGCAACTCGTGGCGGGGACGCACCAGCTCGCAGAGCAATTTTTCGTACTGACAGAGCGGGGGGGTGGTGTACTCAACATTGCGGCTGTCGGGTTCCCGGACAAAACCATTGAGGTCAGCCACAATCCGATCGGAGAGACCGACAATTTCCCCGGCTGGGGTGCCGGTGTACATCTCAATTTCAAACCCTTTGGACAGCAGCACAGCATTCCTCGCTGGAGACAGCACACGAACAACACACTATATATAGATAGTCAGATTTTATGTAGCCATCGGTGGTCATAGTCTGACTAGGGTGGCTTACGATCATCCTATCGAGAACCAGCCACCCTGTAACGAGCTAGCGATCGCAGGCTACCTGGGGCTAGGTCAGCGCCGCCGTTGCTAGGGCGATCGATCGCTTGGCCGCAAAGGCGCGAGCAATGGTATCGCAGCGCTCGTTCCCGACGTCGCCCGAGTGACCACGCACATACACCCACTGCAGAGGGCGATCGAGGGTTTGGTTGACCTGGGTGGTGACGGTGTCTAAAACTTCCCACAGATCGCGGTTAAGCACGGGCTTTTTGGCTGAGTTCACCCAGCCGCGTCGCTTCCAGCCTGCGATCCACTGGGTGATGCCCTTGAGCACGTACTCGCTATCGGTGTGAATGGTGACGGGCGTCGTCTGGCCGCTGTCGCGCAGCAGGGTGAGACCCGCGATCGCGGCCTGCATTTCCATTCGGTTGTTGGTGGTTTGGGGCTCGCCGCCGCCCAGCTCGTGGACGCCACCGTCGGTTAGATAGAGTACCGTGCCCCAACCACCGGGGCCAGGGTTACCGGAGCAGGCTCCGTCGGTGTAGATTCGCTCAATAATAGCCATTTGATTTACAAAAATCCTCAACAATTGCGGGATTCCCCTGTGGGATTCCTGGGTACCGAAGGGCATGCTACCAGTAGACTGGCTTGTTCTCTTCTCCTAAACGTTACACCTCAGGTCATGGGCAGGATATACCGACCTTTGTTACAGCTCTCCTACTGGTGAGGTTAATCCCATGATGCTACGAGAACTGGAGGCATTTGAGGCCTGCTGGCTAGATCTTAAGGATGTTTACCCCACCAATGGCCCCGACAACAGGCTGATTACCTATGCCATGGGCCAGCTAGTTGATCTACTAGAGAAGCCTGCCCAGGTAGAACAAGGGCTACCCGACCATCTCAAAATCTTGTTTCGGCGCTTGGCCCTGGCCTACTTTCAAGGCTACTTTCCCCGGCAGACTAGCCAATCCACTGGTTCAGCTGCGCAGACTAAGGCTCGGCTCGGCACCCCCAGCGATCACCAGCGGCGCCAAGAAATCGCGGCGGCGGTAGACCGGGTAAAAGCCCTAGCCAGAAAGTCTCATCTGCGGATGTGTAAGGCGCGGGGGCTAAGCAGTCCATGCGCCATCTCTGAGCTGGAAACCCTGGTTGTCGAGTTTCCAGAGCACTGGCAGCCGGTAGCCTGAGATCGGGCTAACTAAGGGCTGTTTCATCCTCCAGATTGGCGAGTAAGCAAGGTATCGTAGTGCTATGGCTTACGAACCTTTGCACCACAAGTATCGCCCCCAGACTTTTGGCGCTCTGGTGGGGCAAGATGCGATCGCGACCACCCTGTCCAATGCCCTACGCCAGCAGCGCATTGCCCCGGCCTACCTGTTTTGTGGCCCTCGGGGCACGGGCAAAACCTCCAGCGCCCGCATTTTAGCCAAGTCGCTCAACTGCATCGCTCAAGACCATCCCACACCAGAACCCTGCGGCACCTGTGAGACCTGCCGCTCGATCACCAACGGATCGGCCCTCGATTTTATTGAAATCGACGCCGCCAGCAACACGGGCGTTGACAACATCCGCGAGCTGATCGAGCGGGCTCAGTTTGCCCCAGTGCAGTGCCGCTACAAGGTTTATGTGATCGACGAGTGTCTAACAGGAGACACCCTTGTCCTGACCCAAGACGGGTTAGTGAGAGTTGATGATCCTACCCTCGTAGGCAAACGGGCGCTCAGCTACAACGAACAGTCAGGTACCTGGGAATTTAAAGAAATCCTGCGGTGGTTCGACCAGGGTACACGAGACATCTTGGAAATTCGGACCGCTCATCGTAGGATCAGATGTACTGGAAATCACTTGATTAGAACAAACCAGGGATGGGTAGCCGCAAGAGAGATTACAGCAGGGACACAAATTCTATCCCCTGCGCCTGCGGCTGTGGCACCCTCATTAGCCCATTTGGCTCAGATGGGCGACCTCGGCGATTTGTCAGGGGGCATCAGTACATGGATGATGGCTCCCTTAGCCTCAGTCCTCAGGGCAGTCCCCAAATTCAGCTTCATACTGAGGGCTATACCACCCCAGAAAATTACCTCATTGCTGAATGGGTTACCAACCTGGGCTACTCCGCTAAAGTCCGATCCTATACAAGGAGCAGTAGCGGGAAGCAGTATAACTACATTGCCATGGGAGCCGACTCAACACGAAAATGGCTGGCTAAACTCCAGCCCTTCTCTATTGCCTCCATGGACTACAAATTTGGAAATGGTGGTATCTGTCCGCCCCGCTGGGTCTGAGCCCGTATACGACATTGAGGTTGAGGACAACCACAATTTTGTAGCGAATGGGCTACTGGTTCACAACTGCCACATGCTCAGTACAGCAGCTTTTAACGCCCTGCTTAAGACGCTAGAAGAACCGCCCAGCAACGTCGTCTTTATTTTGGCCACGACTGACCCGCAGCGGGTGCTGCCGACGATCATTTCGCGCTGCCAAAAGTTTGACTATCGGCGCATTCCCCTAGAGCCGATGATTGGCCACCTGAGAAACATCGCCAGTCTAGAAGGTATCGACATTGACGATGATGCCCTGCGGCTGGTGGCCCAGGTTTCTCAGGGAGGCCTGCGCGATGCCCAAAGTCTGCTCGATCAGCTCAGCCTGCTAGAGCCGCCTGTGGGTGCCGACGCCGTGTGGGATCTGGTGGGGGCAGTGCCCGAGCGAGATTTGCTGGCGCTGGTACAGGCCATTCTCAGCGATGACGGCACCGCTGTGCTCGATCGCGCTCGCAAGCTGATGGATCGGGGCCGAGAGCCGCTAATTGTGCTGCAAAACCTGGCTGGGTTTTACCGAGACTTGCTGATTGCCAAGACGGCGGGCGATCGCCAGGATCTAGTGGCGATCACCCCTCCCACCTGGGCCGACATGCAGACCCTGGTACAAACCCTGGACCCAACGCTCTTTTTGCTGGGGCAGCAGCACCTGCGCGCCGCTGAGGGACAGGTTAAAAACACGACTCAGCCGCGGCTGTGGCTAGAGGTCACTTTGCTGGGGCTGCTGCCCTCTACCCTGGCGGGGCAGGCTGCGGCTACGACTGCGATCGCCTCTCCGCCTGCAACAGGTGCGATCGCGAGGCCCACTCTGCCCGTCAGTCCACCGCCCCCAACCGCATCTCCTGCACCCGCTGCCCGCACTCTTTCCGACGCAGCGGACTCTGTCAACGGAACTGCACCTGGGGCACCCAGCGCTGAGACAGCCCGTGGGGTAACGCCCAACGAACAGCCCCCTGAGCCAGTCGCCGCATCTAGCGCACCGCCGCCGCCCAACGGTCAAGAGCCGCCGCCCGACTCTGGCACTACTTCAGCGCCCGATCTAAACCAGCTTTGGCTCCAGGTGATTGCGGTGTTAGAGCCTCTGGGCACCCGTGCGCTCATGCAGCAGCAGGGCAGCCTGCTCTTTTTTGATGGCGTGGTGGCGCGGGTGGGCATCAGCTCTAGACCGCTGTTTAAGATGGCCCAGGGCCGCGTAGACAATGTCGAAGCCGCCTTTCAAGCTGTGCTGGGTCAACGGGTGCAGGTTTCTCTGGAGGTGCTGCCCGACCCAAAGCCTGAGGCACCAGCCCCCGCTGTGGCCGTGGCCCCAAGCCCGGTCGATTACCGCCCCATGCCTCCGGAACGGTCACCCACTCCACCAACCGTTGCTGAGCCACTCGCCGCTGTCACTCAGCCCAATAGCAATCAGCCCGATAACAATCAGGTAGAGGTGAAGGAGCCAGAGGCCCCATCGCTACCCGCGATCGCCAGCGATTTCGATCGCGCCGTCAAGACTTTTGCAAACTTTTTCAATGGTCAGGTTGTCGATTTAGACGACGGCCCTGGCTTCGAGCCAGCACCGCTCAAACCCTCCGAGGCCGCCGCTAAACAACCCTCCCACCCCGATAAAGACGTGCCCTTTTAGAGGGTTTACCCAAAGGTGCGACCGTTCCAGCCCCACATGGCACCGGGGGCGTCGGCGAACTCAATATAGGTGCGATTTTTAGGTACCCCCAGGGCCGTTTCGAGCTGGTCACAAAACTCCTGGCTCATGGCCTGGGTTTTAGCGCCGCCCATGGTGCCAACGCTTTTAATTTCCACGTAGCACACAGGGTCGGTAGTGCCGCTAAAGGTCATGGGTACGTCAGCCTCAAAGGCAGTCATCACGTAGGACTCAGGCTTGCCCAAGTGGCTGGCCAAACGAGCAGAAAGATCCTTCAGGAGTTCTTCGACCCGAGTCTTGTCGGGGGAAGCGATGGATGTCTGAACTTTAATTAGCGGCATAGGCGAGTAGGAGAGGAGTCGTATATGAGTCTGTAGGCAAAGACGCGGAGGGAATTGGATTAGGGGGAATAAGACAAGACCAGCCCATGTACTCATCCACCCCATCGCTCATTCACACCCTTTAGCCGCCGTAGTTCCAGCCGGTGCTCTCCAGCAGGAGAGGGTCGCCATCGCGGTGAACGGCAGCCCCAACCACCTCGCCCACGAAGACGGTGTGATCGCCGTGTTCTACCGACCCCACGACACGGCACTCAACGTAGCCCAGGGTATCTTTAATTACCGGGCAGCCAGTTTCGGGGCCGGGGTAAAACTCAATGTCTTCAAACTTGTTGCCGACCCGGCGCAAAGGCTTAAAGAAATTTTGAGCCAGTTCTTTTTGGCCCGCTTCTAAAAAGCTGAGGGCAAATACACCGCTGGCTTTGAGCATGGCGTGGGAGGTAGAGTCGTTTTTGACGCAGTTAACCACCAGGGGCGGTTCAAAGGAAGCCTGCATGACCCAGCTGGCCGTAAAGCCATTGAGATTGTCCCCATCTTTGACGCCACAAATATAGAGGCCGTGGGGAATCTTGCGCAAAAGCGTCTTTTTAGCCTGTTCGTCTAGCACAACTTAACCTGCGGAATGCGTCTCTAGGGCGAGTGTAATACAGCATTGCCCTCCTTCTCTACTCAATTGGGCATAAAAAAGGCGCACCGCAGTGCGCCTCCTTCACAGTAGTCGTTGCCTCAGTCCTACTTGTTGGGCTGGGGGGTCATACGCAGGTAAGGCTTGATTTCGGTCACGCCCTTGGGAAAACGCTGCTTAGCTTCTTCGGTGGGAATGGTGGGGGCGACAACAACATCGTCGCCATCCTTCCAGTCAACGGGGGTAGCTACGCTGTAGTTGTCAGTCAGCTGCAGCGAGTCAATTACCCGCAAAATTTCGGCAAAGTTGCGTCCGGTGCTGGGCGGATAGGTGATGGTCAACCGCAGTTTCTTGCTGGGGTCAATCACAAACACGCTGCGCACGGTCACTTTAGCGTTGGCGTTGGGGTGAATCATGCCGTAGAGGTCAGAGACCTTTTTGTCGTCGTCGGCAATGATGGGGTAGTTAACCGAAACCCCCTGGGTCTCGTTGATATCGCCAATCCAGCCCTGGTGCGAGTCAGCGCTATCGACGCTGAGGGCGATGACTTTAGCGCCGCGCTTTTCAAACTCGGGCTTGAGCTTGGCTACGCTGCCCAGTTCGGTGGTGCAGACGGGAGTGTAGTCAGCGGGGTGAGAAAACAGCACCACCCAGCTATCGCCAGCCCAGCTATAAAAATCAATTTCACCCTCGCTGGTTTGCTGGGTGAAGTTAGGTACCTGATCGCCAAGTTGAAGCGCCATCTCAAATCTCCGTTAGTCTGTGCAAAATACGTTGCCTAGCGTTTACTTTCGCATTCTCCCATAAACCCCGGTATTCCGGTCGGAGTTTAGAGGATTATTTTAAGGATTGTAGCGCAAGCCTTTTGTACTGTAGCGATGGGATGCCAGCCGTGGGTGCAGTTGAACCGGCGATCGCACCCACCCATAAATAAGGCACCCAGAAATCTAGGTGCCCAGCGGGGTTGTGCTTCGTAGCCTCAGACTGTCAGCCCAAGGCTAAGGTGTGGGGAAACTCTACACTTGGCGGTCAAAGACTTTTGGTGCGTAGGCACTGCACCCGTCGCAGGGGCCCATGGGGTTAACGGCGCAGCGCAGATAGGGCGATCGCGCGTTGAGGTCGCAGGTAATGTCGCCCATCATGTAGCCCATACCATCGACATAG
>JBARVK010000216.1:0-2504 GCA_049646225.1 Nodosilinea sp. | reverse complement strand
GTTTTGCCGTTGGTAAAAATACGTTTTACCATTTCGGCCTGATGGGAGGTTAGCGGCCCCTTAGATTGACTATCGAGAATCTGCGAGAACCCCAGAATAGCGTTCAGAGGCGTACGCAGCTCGTGGGACATGGTGGCTAAAAATTCAGACTTAACCCGGTAGGCTTCGATCAGCTTGACGTTTTGGTCTTCAATATAGCGCCGCTGATCCTCTAGCTCTTGATTTTGCTGAGTCAGCAGCACGTTGGTCTGCTGGAGTTGGGCTAGGGCAGTGGCCTCTCGCTGTTCGGCCTCGTACACCCGCAGGGCATTGCGCAGCAGCAGCGCCAGGCGATCGGGAGATACCCGAGTTTTGATCAAGTAATCGCTGGCCCCGGCCTTCATCAAATCGACGGCAATTTGTTCATCGCCCTGACCGGTCAGTACGACCAGTGGAATAGTCACCCCCTCGGCCCGCCACTGCCGAATTAGCGACAGCCCGTCCTGCTCGGGCAGTCGATAGTCTAAAAAGACGCAGTCGTAGGACGAGCGGCTGAGGTGGGCGATCGCCTCCTTAGCGCTGTTGGCCTCCGTCACCTGAACGGCCAGATCAGCGCGGTTTAAAGCGCGGCAAATGGCCATGCGATCGACAGCATCGTCATCTACCAGCAAAATATCAAGCGCCTTGCCCATTCAGTTAGCCTCTGTTCCACTGGCCCACGGCGGCGGCCACTGGCTCTGTTTAAGGAACTTCACATACCGCCCAATACTGGGTGAGCGACGCCATAACCTTTGTGAAAGTAGCAAATGTAACGGGCTTCAGGATATAGCCCGCTACGTTGAAGCGATAGGCATCCAGGCGATCTTGATCGGCATCAGAAGTCGTTAAGACTACCACAGGGGTCGACCTCAACGAAGCATCTTGGCGCAGCTCTTCTAAAAACTCCAGGCCATTCATTTTGGGCATGTTGATGTCCAGCAGTACCAGGCGGCGATAGCCCGGCACCGATGGCGGGTCAGAGCTACTGCCGCGCAGCATTGAAAGCGCGTCTAGCCCGTTGTTGGCAATGTACAGTGGGTGGTCAATGTGGTGGCGCTTGAAGGCCCGCTGTACATTCATAATATCTACTTCATCATCGTCAACCAGCAAGACGTTGACGGTACGTTCTGGCATAACGTGCTCCTATGACAACAGCGGAGAACAGGCCAAACTAACAGCAGCAGCTTGCACTAGAGCCGACCGTGGCATTGGCAATAGCACCCGAAGGCGCTGCTCCAGACTGGATGCCATCATGGGTTGCTAACAATCTCAATCCTAATATTGCCCGTTTAGATGGGGGAACACACAGGCGATCGAGGCAACCTTTGGGCTAATCGGCTAACCTTGATCAGCTCTTCCAAATTTATTGTAAAAAGCGGCTTTAAGCGTTCTATCTGCCCGAGGAATGAACCTTTTGATCAGGGCGAAACTTTTTTAGCTGAGGCATTTGAGCCGTTAGAGACTGGGCATGCACGCCGGCCCGATGCGCCGCCACCAGACCCACCGCCTCTAAATAAGACCCCACTCGCACCGCTGGGATATTGAGAGCCTCTGGGCTAACGGCCAGGGTTGTGGTGTTGGCTTCAACGGCGATCGCCAAAGCCCGACGACTCAGGCTCAGCAGCGCGCTTCCCCCGCAGGCGCTGGCGGGCACCACAATGGCATCGACCTGATCAGCCCACAGGGTATGACTCGGCCCCATTGGGCTAGCTCCCGCTATGAAAGGGGGCACCACAAACTGTGGTGCCCGACTCAGCCCCGCCAGCACGCAGGGCAAAAAGGTGTGGCCCAGCTCTTCGGCAGCCGATTTGGGCGAAATTGAGGGGTCGAGGGGCAGCGGGCCAAGGGCTGGGGCGTGGGCGCAGGGCACCCCCAGATTGCGCACCACGAGGTGGCTAATCACCGCCTCGGCCCCGGCCAGCGGGTCTACCCCCTGGCCCTGGCGGTAGTCTTGGAGCGCGTCGATATCGATATCGTCAGGAAAGCGAGCCACAACGGCGATCGCCTTGGCCCCCGCTGCGATCGCTCGCTCCGCCGCCCGCAGCAGGCTATCGGGCCGCTGAATCGTACCCCAGGTCGCTCCAGATGCTGCCGTTCGTAGCTCGACCCCCAGCGGCGCATCGGTCACCACATAATCGGTTAGATCTAGCCCCAGGGTGGCGCGGGTCGCATCGGCGGCCTGCAGGTGCCGCCAGCGCAGATCATCTTCAATGGCGGCATCGAGCACCAGCCCAATGCGGTTGTGGTGCACCGGGCGCAGCCCCCATCGCCCCGCCGCAAACTGGTCCAGCCCGTAGCCCTCAACGTAGCAGGCGTTGGCTAAGGGCCAGTAAAGCTGCGCTCCATTCATCACGTTGGGGTGGGTAATCAGAGTATCAACCACAGCCGCCATGGCTCGCGCCACCGGCAGCGCATCCCCCGCGTAGCCCCCCACCGCCGCGCCAATGCCCGTAGGCACCACCAGCACCGCTGTGTAAGGACGTTGG
>JBARVK010000215.1:0-2074 GCA_049646225.1 Nodosilinea sp. | reverse complement strand
GATGACATCTGGCCGCTGGGGAGATCCCGGAAGCGGGCCATGAACTTGCGATCGATGTGGTCTTTCCACCGATGGGCCAGGGAGGTTTCGATAGCAAAGGGGCCGCGCGAGGCGATCGCTTTACCGTTACCGGTCTCGATCAGAGTGAGGAATTCTGTTTGGGGGCGAAAGGGTTTGAGGGGCTGCCCTTGTACGTAGCGGCGCAGATTCTCGGTCAGGGGTGGGCCCTGGCGCACGGCGAAGACCCCAGCCTTGGGGCGTGGGTGATGCACCATGGTGGCTACGTCGCCAGCGGCAAATACGTTGGCATGGGAGAGGGTTTGCAGCGTATCGCCCACTTGAATAAAGCCTTGGTCAGTCAGGGAGAGGCCAGAGTCTTGCAGCCAGTCGGGGGCGGCGGCGCTGGTCACCCAAAAGACGCGATCGCACCCTACTGTCATTCCCGAGGCCCCATGCACGCGGCGCTGCCCCGTAGACGGGTCGAGGGTAATTTCGACCACCGCTTCGTCAAGATGGAGCTGAACGCCGCGCGATCGCAGCACCTTTGCCAACCGCCGCCGCGTCCAGCGGTTGCGCTCGGCAGCCAGTTCTTTACCCCGGTGGAACAGGTGCAGGGTGAGGTTCGAAGTCGGCTGCCCTAAATCGGTTAATAACGTCACGAGTCGTTCGTGGAGCCCAATGGTCAGCTCTACGCCGCCCACCCCACCCCCCACCACCGCCAGGGTGAGCGGGGCTTGAGGGTTCGCCGCCACCGTCTCTAGTAATGCCTCCCACTGACGCAGCAAAGCGGGCACAGGCTTGGCCGCAATCGCGTACTCAGCCGCACCGGGCACGGTCACCGTCGCCGGGGTGCTGCCCGTATCGATCGACAGCACATCGTAGGCTACTGGGGGATGGTTGGCGCAATGCAGGCGTTGGCGAGCCAGGTCGAGCCCTACGGCGCGATCGACCACCAGTCGGCACTGGGCAAAGCGAGTCAGGGGGCGCAGGTCTATGTGGGCTTCATCAAAGCTGTAGCGCCCGGCCACATAGCTGGGCAGCATGCCCGAGTAGGGCGTATCGACCAGGTCAGTAATCAGGGTTAGCCTCACCCCAGGAATAGGCGCCATGCCCCATCGCCGCAGTACCAGGGCGTGGGTGTGGCCCCCACCCACCAGCACTACATCGGTCGTAATGGGTTCAGTCTGCATCATCAAAGAATGCCTCGATTACTCGATTAAAAGTCAACGCCTCGCTTCAGGTCGATGCCTTTTTCGGCGTAGTGTTTGTGGTTAAACACCTCAGAGTGGGTGCTGGCCAACTCAAAGTAGGCAGGGCGATTTTTGCAGCGCCCGGTGATAATTACCTCGGTGCCGCGGGGCTTGCGCAGCAGCGCCTGGAGAATCGGCTCTTCGGGCAAAAGCTCTAGGTCTACGGTGGGGTTGAGTTCGTCGAGAATGATGGTCTTGTAGAGGCCGGAGGCGATCGCCGTCCGGGCAATTTCCCACCCCCGCTCGGCCTCCACGTAGTCGATTTCCTGCTGCTGACCGCGCCAGACGATCGCGTCGCGACCGCAGCGCTGGTGGTCGACCAGGTTGGGGTAGATCTTTCGCAGGGCCGCGATCGCCGCATCTTCGGTATAGCCATTGCCCCCCTTCAACCACTGGATGATCAGCACCCGGTGAGAGAGGTCTTGGCTGATGCCGCGACCGATCGCCTGCAGCGCTTTGCCCAGGGCGCTGGTCGATTTGCCCTTGCCTGAGCCAGTGTAGATCTCGATGCCCTCAATGCCCTCAATGCCCAACGGCTGGGGCTGAAGCTTCATTTCGGAGTGCAGATTGGCGACATCGAGCAGGGGCTGGGGGGCACCGCGCCCGGTGGTAATAATCTCCAGGTGGTCGGGCTTGTTGCGCAGGGTGCGGGCCACCTCGTCGATATCGAGCAGGCCCAGGTCGAGCACCGGGTTGATTTCGTCGAGCACCACCACTGAGTACAGACCCGATGCGATCGCGCCTTTGGCCACGTCCCAGCCCCGCTGAGCCTCCTGTTTGTCGAACTTGGTAATGTCGTCGGGGCCAAAAAACTCAGCTCGCCC
>JBARVK010000214.1:0-2036 GCA_049646225.1 Nodosilinea sp. | reverse complement strand
GCCAAAACGCCAAAAGCCTGATCAAAAAGTTTGACTACCCTCGCTTAGGCCCCGGCATGATGTGGGAGCGCTGCCAGGAAATTCTCGATCGCCATGGCTCACCGGTACACCTAAATACTGAGGTGGTGCGGGTTGAGCGTAAAGGCAACCGCATCACCAAGGTGGTGGCCAAACAGGGTAATCACACCTTTGATGTCGTGGGCGAACACTTCATCAACTCAATGCCGATTGCCCTACTGGTCAATCGGCTCGATCCGCTGCCTCCAGAAGAGGTCTTAGCGGCGGCTCGCGGGTTAAAGTACCGTGACTTCTTAATTGTGTCGCTGATTGTTGACAATCCCAACCTTTTCCCTGACAACTGGCTGTACATTCACAGTCCCGAGTTTAAGGTAGGGCGCATTCAGAACTGTAAGAACTGGAGCCCAGAAATGGTGCCCGATGCCCGCAAAACCTGCCTCGGCATGGAATATTTTTGCAGCGAAGGCGATGACCTCTGGGAAATGCCCAACGAAAAGCTGATTGAGCTCGCCTCAGCCGAAATCACCCGGCTCGGATTGGGTGTCAAGCCAGAGGATGTGGAAGATGGCTGTGTGATTCGCCAGTACAAAGCCTACCCGGTGTACGACGGAGCCTATCGCCAGCACCTCAAGGTGCTCGAAGACTACATCCGGACTTTTGAGAACCTGCAAACCGTGGGCCGCAACGGCATGCACCGCTATAACAACCAGGACCACTCTATGCTGTCAGCCCTGCTGGCCGCAAAAAATATTGCCGGTGAGAATCACGATATTTGGAATATCAATGTCGAGCGCTCGTACCACGAAAACTTTACCGATCAGGAGTGGGCGAAGCTGAAGCCCAGCCCTGCAACGGCGACCGCCAGGCGATCGCTCTCCCAGGCGGTCTAGGGAACCTTTGAGGTCGCGTCATGTACGGCACTGAAGCTCCATTTGTATCGGTCATCATTCCGGTTTTCAACGACGGGGAGCGGCTGCGGCTGTGTCTGACGGCGCTGGCTGAGCAAACCTACGAGCGATCGCGCTTCGAAATTATCGTGGTCGACAATGGCTCTGACCATTTGGAGCTGATCCAGGCTTTGGTGGCCGATTACGATAACGCCACGCTCGCCCTAGAGCCAACTCCAGGTTCCTACGCGGCGCGTAACCGGGGGCTAGCGCTGGCCCAGGGAGAGGCGATCGCCTTTACCGATGCCGACTGTATCCCTGCCCCAGACTGGCTGGCGGTAGGTGTGCAGTTGCTAACTCAGACTCCCAACTGCGGCCTTGTAGCGGGTCAAATTCAGCTCTTTTTTCAAAATCCAGACCGGCCTACGTTAGTCGAGTTGTACGAAAGCGTCAGGGCACTACCCCAGCGAGAGTTTGTTGAGGTGCACCACTACGGAGCAACGGCCAATGTCTTTGCCCTGCGGCAGGTGATTGATGCGGTCGGTGGCTTTGATCCCCATCTCAAGTCTAGCGGCGATGCGGAATGGGGACAGCGGGTCTATGCCCAAGGCTATCGGCAGGTCTATGGTAATGCCGCTATTGTGCATCACCCGGCCCGGTCATCGCTGGCAGAGCTGTACCAGCGCACCCGCCGGTTAGCGGGGGGCCACTACGACGTGCAGATGAAGGAGGCGACGTCGCCGCGACAGCGGCAGATGGTGTTTTGGCGGTTGCTGCTGCACAACTTGACGCCACCGATCTTCTTTATGATCAACACCTTCAAAAACCTGCAGCTCCAGGGCATAGGCCAAAAACTCAAGGTGACATGGGCCATGGTGTTGGTGCGCTACATCAGCGTTTGGGAGCTGCTGCGGCTCAGGCTGGGCGGAAAATCAAGTCGTGCTTAAAGATTGATCATGAAAGTAGCGTTTTTAGTCGCTGATTTTCCGTGTCTATCGGAAACCTTTGTGCTTAACCAAGTGACGGGGCTGCTCGATCGCGGTCATCAGGTTGATATCTATACCAATCGCGTGGGGGATTGGGCCATGGCGCATCCCGATGTGGGTCGCTATCGTCTGTGGGAGCGCACCT
>JBARVK010000213.1:0-4740 GCA_049646225.1 Nodosilinea sp. | reverse complement strand
ATCGGCGACCATTGCCTCTAGAGCGGCGGTGTTGATCGATCGCGTCATGTGGTCGTGTAGGGGGTCAGACAGCGGAATTAGGCGCAACCGTCGGTTGTCTTGCACCAGATCAAAGTGACTGCCATCGGCATCAGTTTGACCGATTTCTAGGTAATCGAAGCTGTAAACGTTGATATAGAGTGTATGATTAGCCACGAGCGTGGCCTGCTGGCTGTCAGCAAACACTTCCATGACCAATCCCTGGCCTTCAGTGAGGGAAAGGCTGTCTTGAAGGTGGCGATACCGCACCTGCCCCAGGTCTTGTAGCAGCCTGAGCATATCGGTTTTGTTGACAACGACCCCGTTATCGATTAAACAGGGAGCTGGGATGCTCAAATTGCTGGTACGCTCGCGATTCATGGGATTTTAACCACGCTACGTTGGCGATCGGAGCAAAGCCTGCGGCAATCGCTCCTGTGGGTCTATATCCACGATACTCGATATCGCTGGGAATGATCTGCCTTGCGATCGCTCAACGGTGGAAAAATGCTGAACTAATTTGGCCAAAAGCCCCGACATCAAGCCTTCTACTAGAACTTTGAAGACTCCGCAATAGTGCCGAAATGTTTTTTAGTATAGAGATGGATCCGTGACTCCGTTGCCTCCGACGCAGCCCGGCGAAATACCGCCCAGGCCCGGCTGGTTTGCCCGCCTGGGCGGATCTATCCTGTTCTATACAAAGCTGCCCCTGCTGCCCGGATGGCAGCCACGCTTTGAGGGGATTGCGCCGCTGGCACCAGTCGTCGGCCTGGGCCTGGGCCTGGGTTTAGTCGTTGCCGATGCTGCCCTAGGGCAGCTCGGTATGCCGCCGCTAACCCGCAGCGCCCTGGTGATTGGGCTAGGGGTGTGGCTAACCGGCGGTCTGCACCTGGATGGAGCGATGGATACGGCAGATGGCCTGGCAGTGATGGATCCCCAGCGGCGCCTGGTGGTAATGGCCGACAGCCACAGCGGGGCCTTCGGGGTGATGGCGGCGATCGCCATTTTGGGGCTTAAAACTCTGGCCTTAGCGGAGCTAGCCACCGGGCGCGGTTGGGTACTGGTGACGGCGATGGTCTGGGGTCGCTGGGGGCAGGTGGTGGCGATCGCCCGCTACCCCTACCTGCGGGCCGAGGGCAAGGGGGCGCTGCACCGGGAACACCTGCGATCGCCCCAGGACTGGCTACTGGGACTAGTTTTGGCCTTAGCGCTGCACGGCCTCTGGGTTTGGCAACAGCCCAACCATCTCCCGCTCATTGGCATTAGCGGCAGCGGCGGACTGATTATATCCCTGGCCATCGGTGCATGGTTCAACCGCCGCCTGGGGGGCCATACCGGCGACACCTACGGAGCTACGGTAGAGTGGACCGAAACCCTGCTGCTGGGTTTGGCTACGCTGGCGTAGACGGACGCCGAAATCGACCCGTACCAACCCTTCTGGTCAACGAATAGCGCCCAGGGTGTTCTTCCAGCTCAGCTCTTTGCCCAGTACCATCAGCGCCTTTTTGTCGACCCCGGTAAACAGGTCGCTGTCTACCAATTCGCCTAAAACCTGCTGGGCGAGCTGGGCTGCAAACATACCCCCTGACCGGAGCAGGTGGCTGTAGTAGCTAAACTGCGTCTGCCCATCCTGATTGCAGTGAAAGCTGTGAACTTGCTCTGGCGACAGACAGTATACGGGCGTATTGGCTGGCACCACTACCCGAGGAATGCCGTGTTGGCCGTAGCGCTGGTTGCCTTCACCTTCTAACGTGCCTACCAGCACTACCCCCAGCAGGGTGCGAGTCTCCTGCACCAGGTCGGGGGTAAAGAGCGGGTCGGGTTCACTGGAGAGCCGAGGCCCGCTGTTGAAAAAGAGCGGATTGAACAGCTGCGAGTTGTACACCAGCCCCACAGCCCAGTGGCGATCGCCATCGAAACTGACAAACTGGCCAAAACCGCAGTCTTCGGGCGCTGGCGGCGAGCAGACATCCTGGGCGTCGTCTACCTGCACAACATAATCACAGTGGGAGTTAGACTTAACCACTTTGCCAAGGCGGCAGGGAGGCAGGGCCGTAGCGAACAGATCCATAGGGCGCTCTAGCAGAACATGGGTACTTATTGTAGTGCGTTTCCAGACTCTGACCACCTACCGACAATGATTGAATCCTCCAGAACACCTCAATAAAACGTATAGATCTATACAGCTCCACGCAGTTTCATGACGATCAGGGGAATCCCGCTCAAAATTAGTAAGCCAACCAGCAAGTAGTTGCCCTGCCTTAGATCAAAATCTCGCAGCACAATCTTCCACCGCAGCTTCATTATGTAGCGCCCCAGCACGATATCGAACAGCCCCATGAAAAGAGCGAGAAAGAGCCCCACCGCAAGAAGGGATTCTATTGAGTCGATACCCAGATTCGGAATCCAAAAATAGCAGATCAAAAACAGAATCAACGTACCGCTGACTAGGCTAAGCTGCTTGGCCTTTTTTGTGCCTAACCTAGGGGCGACAACGGCATTGCGAAAGATGCCGTGAAGGGTCTCCGCTCCAGCGAGGGTAAAACCAAGCATAATCAGCTCTAGGACAAGTCTCATAGGCCTGGTGCTGGCTAGTAGAAATAGGGCAACCCTGGCGAGGGGGTGAGATGCTAAATTTCAGCCATTTGGATGAGTTTTAGCTAGCACGCCCTAAAGCTGAAATCCTTCGTTAAAGTCGCTGCGAGTCATGGGCTGAGTGACTTCGAGGCCCTCACCACCCAGCAGCGTTAGGGGCTTGCCGTCGACCGAAATCCACACGGGAGCATCAGGATTAAACGCCGTAGCCGTGTAAATAACCTGGCCTAGGCGGCCCATCATGGAGGCGCTGCCGCCGCCGGTTTCAAACTCGCTGGACAAATCGACGTGGACGCCATCGGCTTCGACGGCGGCATCGAGCAGCTTGGTTTGGTCAGGAATGGTGCTAAAGGCCTGTTGGCTGGGGTCGCCTGACTTGGAGAGCAGATCGCTAAAGGCAGCGGTGACCTGCTCTGAGGGAGAGGCATTGGCGGCGACGGTAATAGGCTGAGCCACCAATGTAAAGCTGGTGCCGTCGTCTTTGAGCCAGTAGACCTGACCGGTCACTTCAGCCGCAGCGGGCTGGGTGACGGGGTCTTTAGGGGCCGTTTCGTCAGCATTGGGAGTGGTGACCGGGGCCGAAACCTCGGGCAGCGCCAGCATGGGGTCGGTTTCGATATCGATATTTGGAAACTCTGCTACTGGGGGCGTGGGGTTGAGGGCACGCCAGGTAAACCAGGCCACTGATCCGCCCGATGCCAGCACTAAGGTCGCCAAACCGGCCACAATGCCGAGGGGAATTTGCCGTAGCTTATTTCTGTAGTGCATGGTGGGTTACCAAACGGGAATCATAGTCTTAGCCTAGATCACCCCAAGCTAGCTTAGGGAATAGATGGGACAGCTTCTTGAGCTGGTTGCCGGGTTAAGAGCGGAGAGGTCGGATCTATTCTGGCAAAGATAGCCATATCTAGCTCATCGTCATGGACTTTAAAGCTGATAATTCGGGCTACCACGCCCAAGGCTTCTAGCCGCCGCAGGGTGAGTTGTGCTTGGGCACTCTGAACGAAGGAGTCGAGCAGCTGGGGCGGGGTCTCTTCACCATCTACGGTGATGGTGGGATCGACCAGGACAATTCGATGACCGTTGAGAATGGTCAGCCCCAGGTCGATGACAATGGCGATGTTTTCTTGGGTCACTCGGTCCTGGAGATCGACGACGACACGGAAGCGATCGCTTTCTAGAAACTCCAGCGAAGGGTTGGCCAGGCCGTATCGGTTTTGCTCGCGATTGCCCCCGGCCCCCGGCAGGTTAAATTCCAGCCTATCGAGCCAGCCCTGCACCAGCGGTGACTGCAAGAAGGCATTCAAATCATCGTCTTTAAGGCGCAGGCGCAGGGCGGCCTGGGCCGGTTCATCCAGCACCAGCTGGCCCTGCTGCAACCGGGCCAGATCGACGTCCACCCCATCGGTTTCTAAATCAATGACGTCAATGCGCAGGCCTGGTAGCTGACGGGTTTCGACCCCCCGGGCGGCAATGCGGGTGCGATCGATGCGACCGCTAGCCAACTGGTAGTTGGGCACGTTGTCGATGCGAACCTGGAGATCTTCGGCCCCGGCCAGCTGGCCGCGCAGGGCAGACTCGGCCAAGGTATCGACTACCAAGCCCCCCGTGGCCACTACGCCCAGCAGGGTCGAGAGAAGAATGGTGATCAGTTCCATAATCCGTCCTGGATTGGGAAGAGGGGGAGGGGAAAGGTGGCTAGCGGCTGGCTAGCAGTTCGTCATCAATCCAGCCCTTAACCATGGCGACCACCTCGGCTAGGGCGACCTCTTGCACAATGCCGGTGGCCCGCTCGACCACCTCGACCTTGCCGTCGCCCAGGGCTCGCCCGGTGACAATCCGGTAGGGAATGCCAATCAAATCGGCGTCTTTAAACTTGACCCCGGCCCGCTCGTCGCGATCGTCGAGCAGCGCCTCGACCCCTACCGCTAGCAGCTCTTTGTAAATGGCCTTGGCGGCTTCGACCTGGAGGTCATCGCTCATATTGGGAATCACTACGATCGCCTGGTAGGGCGCGATCGCCACCGGCCACACAATACCGTGCTTGTCGTAGGACTGCTCTACCGCCGCCTGGGCTAGCCGCGACACCCCCACCCCGTAGCAGCCCATCACCAGGGGCACCTCCGT
>JBARVK010000212.1:0-2226 GCA_049646225.1 Nodosilinea sp. | reverse complement strand
CTCTTCATCAAATCGAGCCTAAAATCAAACGCTGGGTTGTCACGCTGAAAGTGCGATTTACCTGCTATAGCTAGGCCAGTACAATGTCCATCAAAGATAAACCTACGCCATCCCGATTTCAGTTTTCCAACACTATTGTCCTGATTTTAGGCGTACTGTTTTTAGCGGCCAGCTTCATCCTGCCCGCCGTCCTCAAATCGCAGGTGCCTGGGGTTCCCTATAGCCTGTTTATCCACCAGGTGCAGGAAGGCGAGGTGGCCCGGGTGCAGGTGGGCGAAAACCAGATTCAGTATCAGCTCAAGCCGGTGGGCGACGAGACCGGGCAGGTCTTTTCCACCACCCCTATCTTCGATTTGAGCCTGCCCAACCTGCTCGAAGACCAGGGGGTCGAGTTTGCCGCTACCCCACCGCCTCAAAACCGCTGGATTGGCAGTGTAGCTAGCTGGGTGATTCCACCGCTGATTTTTGTCGGTGTCTGGCAGTTCTTTATCCGTCGCGGCGGCGGCGGCGGCGGCGGCGGCCAGGGCATGCTTTCTATCGGCAAGAGCAAAGCCAAGGTCTACGTTGAGGGCGAAGCCGCCAAGACCACCTTTGCCGATGTGGCCGGGGTAGACGAAGCCAAGGCGGAACTGGTGGAGATCGTCGATTTTCTCAAGACCCCAGGCCGCTATACCCAGATTGGGGCTCGCATTCCCAAGGGGGTGCTGCTAGTGGGCCCGCCGGGTACCGGTAAAACCCTGCTGGCCAAGGCCGTTGCCGGAGAGGCCAGGGTGCCTTTCTTCAGCATTTCCGGTTCTGAGTTTGTGGAGATGTTTGTGGGAGTAGGCTCCTCGCGGGTGCGAGATTTGTTTGAGCAGGCCAAGAAGCAGGCTCCCTGCATTGTGTTCATCGACGAGCTGGATGCGATCGGCAAGTCGCGCAGCAGCAGCGGTATGTATGGTGGCAACGATGAGCGCGAGCAAACTCTCAATCAACTGCTGTCAGAAATGGATGGCTTTGCCGCCGAAGATGCCACGGTGATTGTGCTGGCGGCCACCAATCGACCCGAAATCTTGGACCCGGCCCTGCTGCGTCCTGGCCGATTTGACCGCCAGGTTCTAGTCGATCGCCCCGCCCTGGCTGGCCGTGAAGCGATTCTCAACATTCATGCCCAGGCGGTGAAACTGGGAGACGATGTGGATTTGCGTGCGATCGCCACCCGCACTCCCGGCTTCGCCGGAGCTGACTTGGCCAACCTGGTGAACGAGGCCGCCTTGCTGGCCGCCCGCAACCATCGCCAGGCCGTGGCCCAGACCGACTTTGCTGAGGCGATCGAGCGGTTGGTGGCAGGGCTTGAGAAAAAAAGCCGCGTGCTCAACGACAAAGAAAAAAAGATCGTCGCCTACCACGAAGTGGGCCATGCCCTGGTCGGCTCCCTAATGCCGGGCAGCGGTAAAGTCGAGAAAATATCTATCGTGTCGCGGGGCATGGCGGCGCTGGGCTACACCCTACAGCTGCCTACAGAAGATCGGTTTTTGATGGATGAAGCCGAACTGCGGGGGCAAATTGCCACCCTGCTTGGGGGGCGATCGGCGGAAGAAATTGTGTTTAATAGCATCACCACCGGCGCATCCAACGATTTGCAGCGAGCCACGGATTTAGCTGAGCAAATGGTGACCACCTTCGGCATGAGCAAAGTGCTGGGGCCACTGGCCTATCAGCAGGGCACTCGACCGATGTTCCTCAATAGCGGTATGCCCAATGCCCGGCGGTCGATGAGTGAGGAAACTGCTCAGGCGATCGATCGCGAAGTTAAAGACATTGTCGAAACGGCCCATCAGCAAGCCCTAGAGACCATTCGCCACAACCGCGACCTGATGGAAACCATCACCACCCAGCTATTGGAAACCGAAGCGATCGAAGGCGAAGCGCTGCACCAACTGCTGAGCCAGGTTCAGTTGGCTAATTATGGTTAGAGCAAGCCTTTAGGAGGTGCATTGTGAGTCAACGTTCTGTCAGTCTAGACCTCAGTGGTTATGATGCTAGCGAACAGTTGCTGGACAGAGATGATTTTAGGAATGCTGCTCTGAGCCACGCTAATTTAGACAGAATTGGCCTCAGAGATACAGACCTGAGCAGCGCCAGTCTAGTCGGGCTTGCTCTGAGCGACGCAGTTTTGCATCAGATCGATTTACACGCTCTACACAAGGCAAAAATTGGCTGTGTAAAAGTAATCGATAGCGGTTG
>JBARVK010000211.1:0-16421 GCA_049646225.1 Nodosilinea sp. | reverse complement strand
ACCCAGCCATGAGCCTTGTTTTAGAACAGGAGACACCACCGCTCCGCGCCGATGAAACCGGTGCAATGCGCGTTGGACAGACCAGGGTGCTGCTAGAAACTGTGATTCGGGCGTTTCAGGATGGGGCATCACCAGAAACGATTGTTCAACGGTACTCGACCCTGTCGCTCTCGGATGTCTACAACACCATTGGCTATTACCTCAGACATCGAGATGCAGTAGAAACTTACTTAGAGCAAAGAGAGCAACTGGCTGAAGCGGTTCAGCAACGACTTGACAGCGTTCAGCCCGATTTAAGCTCAATTCGCAGCCGCTTGCTGACTCAGAGAAATCAGTAGCGATGCTCAGTTTGCTCAGCGACGAAAATTTTAATGGCGACGTCGTTCGTGGCCTATTCCTGCGTAATCGCAATCTTGATCTGATTCGAGTTCAAGATGGTGGAGAGGTACTGTGCTTTACCTACCGCTGTAATAACAGGTATACCAACGGATTTCCTTCAAAACACCAGCACCAGTTCTATTCGCCAGTCGTCGCCCCCACGGACGATCTGGATATCGCGGATGAACTCGCGGAAGAAGAACCGGCGCTCGGCCTCGGAGAGGTCGAGCCAAAACTGCGGAATTGACACCGATTGCGACAGCTCTTGCAGGTTGACTGGCGGCAGTTGGGCGAGCTGCTGGTGCAGGGTAGCCACTTCGCCCCGCAGCTTGTAGCGGCGCAGGGCGGCGGTTTCGGCATCCAGCACCCCGGTTTCTTCCAGGTCGGGGAGCTGGGCCAGAACAGCTTCTTTAGCGTCGATCGCGGTCTGCAATCGGGTGCTAGGCGCAGGCATTCCCGTTGGGATTTTGCTGGTGAACTGGGCGACCGCCTGGGGCAACACCCGGCAGATCTCGGCCACGATGCGCTGTAGGGCGTCGTCGTAGGGGATGGCTTTGCAGCGAGGAGTCTGGGGGCAACCGCTGGGTCTGAGGTAGAGGTAGCTTTTAGCCTGCCCCCGGGGCGCAGTTTTGGAGATGGTCAGGGGTTGACCGCAGGTTTGGCAGGTGACCAGGCCGGCCAGCGATCGCGGTGCCCCCGCCGTTCTGGGCGGCAGGGGGCGATTGCGGCGCAGCAGGCGATCGATCTGGGCGGCCTCGTCGCGGCTGATGATGGCGGCGTGGGTATCGCGGAGGCGGGTGCCATCTTGATACTGGAGGTCGCCCCGGTAGACCGGGTGGGTGAGCCAGCGCCGCCCGGTAGATACCGAAATGCGCTTGCCGTACTTGCTCTCCACGAACCGCACCGCCCCTCGCAGCGAGCCGTAGAGCAAAAATTCATTCACAAAGGCGGTGACGACCGGGGCGGTGGCGCGATCGATCAGGTAGCGACCCTGGCCGCGCCGATAGCCGTAGGGCGGCTTGCCCGGGGGCGGTAGCGCCTGGAGACGGCTGCGGGCGTGCCCCTCGCACAGGCGGCGGCGGCGCTGTCGATCGGCTAAATCTGCTCCCTGCTGCAAGCTGGGGATGTCGATGGTTTCGTCCCTTAGCGAGATGACTCTGGTTCCGGTGGCCTCTAGCCGCTGGACCCAGCGGTCAATCTCGTCGGGGTCGGAGCCAAGGCTGGTCAGGTCTTCTACCAACACCAGGTCGGGCGGGCTGGTGTGGCTATCGGCCAGCAGGCGATCGCGCTCGGGGCGGTGGTCGGGCCGAGTCGGCTGCGCCCTGTCGCTGTAAACCCGATTGACCGAGGCCAGCACATCCGAATGTTGATCGAATGGAGCGGCTAGATCCTCGATATCTTGGTAGCAGTACGCCACGATTCGCATGGTTTAGAAGGCCCGCTTCAGCGCTTCGCGGAGGGCCAACGCCTGGTCGTCGTCGTCACCGGCCACGACCACCATGACCGTCGTTACGTCGGTCGGATTCTCAATACACACAAACATCGCCGTGACGGTCTCCGATCGCCCCGCAACGCTGGTGGCATCGTTTTGTACCGGCTCTATACCCTGGGAGGCTAAGGCCTGACGAGCCTGCCCCAGACACTGGTCGGTGTCGATACCCAAGACCTGCCAGGCGTAGTACATCCCAGGGGGCGATGCCTGGGCAGCGGGGAGCGGGGCCACCAGACCCAGCCCGGTCATCAACGCCATCGGCCAGTAGGTGTTCGAGAACATAGATAAATTCCTCAGGGCTGCTTTTATTCTGTACCTTAGCGGGTTGAGCTACGTTGTGTTGAGGATACAGCCCAGTTTTTAGATTCCACCCTTGACCCCGGCCATTAGCTCTGGGGCGTGGCAAGATAGGTGGGTAGGCTGGGTTACACTTGGCCCCATTGCGTTCCCCAGAGGCGGTTTTGCAGATTACATTTTTGGGTACCAGTTCTGGCGTGCCAACCCGCGCCCGCAATGTGTCGAGCGTGGCCCTGCGGCTGCCCCAGCGGGCCGAGGTGTGGCTGTTTGACTGCGGCGAGGGCACCCAGCACCAGTTTTTGCGCAGTGAGTTTAAATCCAGCCAAATTCGCCGGATTTTTATTACCCACATGCACGGCGACCATATTTTTGGTCTGATGGGGCTGCTGGCCAGCTGCGGCCTGGCGGGCAATCGGCAGCAGCGCATCGATATCTACGGCCCCAAACCGCTGAACGACTACTTGCAGGCCAGCCGCCGCTATTCGCAAACCCACTTTTCGCTGCCGATCAAAATTCACGCCGTTGAGCCGGGGCTGGTGTTCGAAGACGATGAATTTCGGGTGGTGTGCGAGCGCCTGGAGCATCGGGTACCGGCCTACGGCTATCGGGTCGAGGAGCGCGATCGCCCTGGCCATTTCGATGTCAAACGCGCTCAGGCGATGGGCATTCCGGCTGGTCCTATCTACGGCCAGCTCAAGCAGGGACAACGGGTGACCCTGGCCGATGGCCGCACCATCAACGGGGCTGACCTCTGCGGCCCCGACCTAGTGGGGCGCAAGCTGGTGTACTGCACCGACACAATATATTGCGATCGCGCCGTCAATCTGGCTGCCAACGCCGATGTGCTGATCCACGAAGCCACCTTTTCCCACCGCGATGCCGATTTGGCCTACCAGCGGCTGCACTCCACCTCGACCATGGCGGCCCAGGTCGCCCTCAGTGCCCAGGTCAAGCAGCTGATTATGACCCACTTTAGCCCCCGCTATGCCCCCGGTAACGACATTCAGCTGCCAGACTTGCTGTCCGAAGCGCGGGCCATTTTCCCGAACACGACCATGGCCCACGACTTTATGATTCACGACATTCACCGGGGCGACGATCAGGAGCTGGCTGCTACCCCAGTTTCGTCTGCGGGGGATGTTCAAAAAGTACGTCTACGCACTAAGCAAAGTGCCGTATAGCCCGCTTGGCTAGTCTCTAACGGCTGCCTGAGAGTACCGATGCCAAGGCTGATCAATTGTTCGCATCGCTTAGCCGCAGCCGCAGCCCCGTGAGATGATGCTCATTGTCAACGGCTTTACGGGGCATAGGCATATCGGTATTGGGCCAGGTGGGTAGGTCGTTGCACGGACAGAGCGCGCTCATCACCCCGAGGGTAGGTACGGCAATGGGCATCTCGCAGCGGGCGCAGGGGGTTACATCCCAGACCGACGACAGCATTTCGGCAATGCTTTGGCTAGTGCCCTGAAGATAGCAATCTTGGCCACTGGTCACCATAATTTTGTGCCAGCAGTCTTCAAAGGATTGGCTGTAGCGTCCGTCCTGAAAGATGGGGCTGGGTAAACATTCGCCCCGGTTCTCGGCTAGCACCACGGGTTTGCCCAGCTGAAACCAGTGGGCTAAAAAATTCCGAATTTGATCTTGAGAAGCCATGGGCACCAACACTCCTGGTTACATCGCCGGATTTATCGTTGAGTTCAGCAAGGCGTTGAGTGACTGAATCCCATGCGCTCCAGAGGTTGGGCGATGGGCCAGCTGTATCAGGTGTTGCCTTGGCCGCTAGGACAGGTTGAACCCGGCCTATGCCCTCATCCTAGCGGCTGCCGGGGTGTCGGCTGGAGAACTACCAATAGTCTTTCGAATATTTGGGGCTGCCGCCGCTTGCCCCAGTCGGGTTATTTCGCCATCTCAAAGGAGGATAATACTCCTTACCCCCACCCGTTACCCTCCCGCCTCCGCAACCCCTATGTCGATCGATATTGCTCTGTACATTGCTACCAGCTTAGATGGCTTCATCGCAACGTCTGAGGGCGGTATTGACTGGCTCTCTGCGATCGAAACCCCCGAGGAAGACTACGGCTACAAAGCCTTCTATGACAGCATTGATGCGATCGTCATGGGCCGCCGCACCTATGACCAGGTGCTGAGCTTTGGCGACTGGCCCTACCCGGGTAAATCGAGCTATGTCATGACCAGCCGGCCCCTTTCCTCTGAACTGCCTGCGCTTAAGGCTACCGCTCAGTCTCCTTCAGAACTGGTGGCCACCCTACAAGCCGAGGGCTGCCGACGGGTGTGGCTGGTCGGCGGGGCGGCATTAGCGGCGGCCTTTCGCGCCGAGGGCCTGATCAGCGAGTATATTCTGTCGGTTATTCCAGTGCTGCTGGGGGAGGGGATTTCGCTCTTTGGCTCACCCGGCCCCAGGACAGAGCTGCAGCTGCACAGCGCCGAGACGTTTGACAGTGGCGTGGTACAGCTCACCTACCGAGCGGCCAAACCGCTCTAGGGAAGGGGGGACCTGGTCTTGCTTAACGAAAGTTTGCAGAGGCGCTCTGCCATCGCTAAAAGTGCGGCACAACCAGATAAAGTAGCCCTATGTATGAAGACGATCTCACCACCCTAAACCCCGATCTGGAGTTTGCTGACCCCCTCGACGCCCTTGGTCCCATAGACGAGGAGCAGGCACCCCAGTACGATCCCGAGGCCATGCTGCCCCTGCTCACAGCCGCTGACCCGCAGCAGCGGATGCTGGCGGCGCGGGCCTTTTGCGAGGTAGAAGACAGCCGAGCGGTAGGCCCTTTGACGGACTTGCTCACCGACCTCTGCCCCCTGGTGCGGGTCAGCGCCGCCTATGCCCTGGGCCGTAACCCCCACCCCTTGGCGGTAGACCCTCTCGTGGCCCAATTGGCGACTGACTGGAATGGCTACGTCCGCAAGGGGCTGGTGTGGGCCCTGGGGAATGCCCACGACGCGCGATCGCTGCTGCCTTTAATCGAAGCCCTGCGCACGGATATTTCCGCCGTCCGGCTCTGGGCCGCCAGCGCCCTGGCTCAAATGGCTCAGGTAGGCTACGAGTCGGTGATTGCTGCTATTCCGCCGCTGATTGAGGGCCTGCGCCGCGACCCGGTACCGGCGGTGCGCAGCAACTGCGCCTGGGCCGTAGGTCAAATCTGCCGCGAATTGCCTTCTAACGTGGTTTACCACACCGCGATCGATGCGCTAATCGAGAGCTTTGCCGAGGAAGACGACCTGGGCGTGCGCGAAGACGCCCGCACCGCCCTGCTCAAGGTGGGCGATACCCGCGGGCTGCAAACCATCGAGGAAATCGAGCAGGACGGTTTTTTCTTCTAGGGACTAGAGCATTCTGCGTGGCCTAGTCCAGGGGCACAGCGTGCTGTGCCCCTACTTGGAGGCCTTAAACAACAGATACAGGCCAACGGCCAGCCCCAGCAGCGTCGGCAGCCAGGCCGACAAGAACGGCGACAGCACCCCCACCTCGCCCATGGCGTTAGTAATAAACGACAGCAGGTAGTAGCCAAAAATAATCACAATGCTGATGCCAAAGCTAGTGGCGCGGCTGGTGCGCTGAGGCAGCACCCCAATTGAGGCCCCCACCAGGCCAAACACCACACACACAAAGGGCAAGGCGTACTTCTGCATAATCCGAATCTGCCAGCGACGGATCATCTTTTCGTCACCGCTCTTGCGCACCAGCTCTAGCTGCTGGGTGGCTTCGGAAATATTCATTTCGGTGTCGTTTTTGGTGCGGCTGGCTAGATCTAGCGGGGTACGGGGCAGCTGCAGCTCCTGGGTTTCAAAGGTAATAATGTTGCGGAATGAGCCATCGGGGGCCACCACGTAGATGGTGCCGTTGTAGAACGTCCAGGCATTTTTCTCCACATCCCAGTTGGCCGACTCGGCGCTGACCACCTGGTTGAGACCCTCTTGGGAGAAATCAATGATAGTCAGCCCGTGCATGGTGGTGCCGTCGAAGCGGCGGGCGTAAAACTGGCGCTTGAGTTCTTGTGCATCGGCGTTGTCAGCAGCGGGCTGAAACTCCTGATAGAAAATGTTGCGTTCCTGAAAGGGAGGACGCTCAGACTTGAGGGCTTGCTCTAGGGTGATGGCCGCCCGGTAGTTGGCGGCTGGAGTAATCAGCTCGTTGAACACGAAGGTAAGGCCTGTCACCAGCAGGCTCAGCACCACGGCAGGCGCAATGATGCGGCGAATGCTTACCCCTACTCCGCGGAGGGCAATTAGCTCGCTGTCGCTGGAAAATCGGCTGTAGGTCATCATGGTGGCTAGCAGGGTCGACATGGGGAAAGCCAGCACGATGAACTCGGGCAGCTTGAGCACAAAAATCTGCACCGCCAGGGTAATCGCTAGCCCCGACTCAGTGATGCGGCGAATCAGCTCGAACAGCGCCCCAATCGAAATGCCAATGGAAGAAAATGCGCCGACGCCAAACAGAAAGGGCATTGTCAGCTCTTTGGCGATGTAGCGGTCCATGACCGTCAGCAGCGGTGCCCCCAGGCGGGGCGAGACGTAGGAATTGGGCGGAGGGGCAATGGTCATGGAGGCTGGAGTAGGGGAGGTGGGTTTGGCAGGTAGGCAGCGAGGGACGGTGAAGTGGGTAATCCTGGCTCCATCGGCAGGAAAAAGGGGGGCTAGATGGCAAAGTCTTTGCCCAAATAGTGCTCGCGCACTAGGGGGTTGTTGGAGAGATCGTCGGCGTTACCGGAGGCCAAAATTTGCCCGTCGCTCATAATATAGGCGCGATCGATGATGCGGAGTGTTTCGCGCACGTTGTGGTCGGTAATTAAAATGCCCATGTCGCGATCGCGCAGTTTGGCCACAATGTCCTGAATTTCGGCGACAGCAATGGGGTCAACCCCGGCGAAGGGTTCATCCAAAAACAAAAACCTCGGCCCCTCCGGCCCCGAGGCCAGCGATCGGGCCAGCTCCGTGCGCCGTCGCTCGCCCCCCGAGACCTGAATGCCCAGGCTCTTGGCCACTTTCTCAAGGCGAAATTCTTTTAGCAGGTCTTTTAGGCGATCGCCGTACTCGTCAGGGGGTACCCGAGTCTGCTGCATCACCAGCAAAATATTGTCAGCCACCGATAGATTGCGAAAAATGCTGGGTTCCTGGGCCAGATAACCAATCCCCAATCGCGCCCGCTGGTGCATCGGCAGGTCGGTAATGTCGATTTGGTCGAGGCAGACCTTGCCCACGTCGGGCCGCTCTAGCCCGGTGGCCATATAAAACGTGGTGGTCTTGCCCGCTCCGTTAGGGCCGAGCAGGCCAACAATCTCGCCCTGGGCCACCGAAAGACTAACTCGGTTCACCACCTGGCGCTTGCCGTAGGTCTTTTGAACGTTGTCAAGTACGATTTTCAAGGACGCGCCTGGGTCAGTAGGGTTTGATTGAGCTTCGTAAATTGTATCAAAGCTCTTCCCTAGTCTAGGGGGTGGCCCGATTGAGCGAGTACTCTCAGGCAGACGTTCAGGTACTGTTCCTGAAGGCTAGGGAGCCACGGAACAGGGGCTCAGGGGAGCACCGTTATTCAAAACCGTAGGTATATTTCGGCCCAGCGGTACTCGTTCAGGATAGTTCTTTCGATGCTGTCGGACTGTCCCTGATGTCTTGAGGGCCTACTGTAAGCCCGAGCCGCCTAGGTCTCTACAAAAAGACGAGCTAGAAGGGCGGCCTCATGGTCAATGTTGTGCTGCTGCGCAACCTTCGTTATGCCTGCCTGACCCATGATCTCTAGCTCTGCCACGGGGGTATCAAGGGCAGCGCGCATCGCCTCGACCAGCGACTCCACCGAGCCGGGGATGACTAACCAACCGTTGACGCCAGTCTCAACCAGCTCAGGAATGCCGGCGATCGCGGTGGTGATGACGGGTCGCCCCAGGGCCAGGGCCTCCATAATGACGACCGGCAACCCTTCGGCAAAGCTGGGCAACACCATCGCCTGGGCCTTGAGGACCTGAGCTTTGACCTCGTAGCTAGAGGCCCAACCCGTAATCGAAACGCAGTCCTGCAGGTTGTAGCTCGTGATGAGCGCTTCGACCTGCGATCGCATTTCGCCGTCGCCCACCAGCGTAACCGTAAACCGATAGCCCGCCTCGATTAGCTGCTTAACCGCCTCCAGCAGCAGCAGATGGCCCTTTTGCTCGCTGAGCCGCCCCACGCAGACAAAGTGGCGCTGCTCTGGAATCGGCGTCAACGTCTGGGCTAGAAAGTCTTGATCTAGACCGCAGTGGACCACGTGAATTTTGGGCCAGTCGTCCAGGGTGGTCCAGCGGTAGAGCTGGCTTTTACCAAAGGAGCTAATCGCTACGACAAACTTGGCCCGCCTAATTTTTTCGGCCAGGGAAATGGCTCTCACTTTGTCAAACTCCTCTGGCCCGTGCACCGTAAAGCTATAGGGTGGCCCGCCCAGGGCGTGGCAGAGCATGGCTACGGTGGTTGAGTTGGTGCCAAAGTGGGCGTGCACGTGGCCAATATCGGCGGCCTCAAACCAGGCCAGCAGCACGCAGGCTTCGGCCAGGTAAGCCAGGTGGTACAGCGGTCCCGATTCATCCTTCAGACCGCACTGAAAGGCTAACCCCAAGGCGGCCACAAATGCCATGGGCCGCTGCAGCACGACTTGAGCGATGGTGAGCAACAGCTCCGACCGAGGGTGGTCTAGCACAATTCGAGTTTTGTCGAGTTCTTTCACGTCGCCGGGGTCGACCAGTTCATCGGCACAGGAGCGAATCGAATACCGGGTGACTGCTAGCCCTTGGGCTTCGAGGGCGGCAATTTCACGACGAATAAAGCTGTGGCTGACTTTGGGGTACTGATTGACCAGGTAGGCCACTTTGGGTGTTGTCTGTGGTGGAATATCTACTTGAGCTATTGACATTATCTATATCCTGAGCTGGTATATTTTGACGACTGTAGCCAAAATCAGGGTGCCCAAACCCGTGGTCGAAAACGGTTGTTTAGAGACCACTGATCACCCCATCATTCATATAAAAATTAGGCAGCTCAAGCATAGCAAACTTTAAAAGTACCAAATGCGATAGGGATAAATGCCAAACTCAAGCTGTAGCAGCAGCCGAGGCCGATGGCAAGGTACGCTCCCTTTGTGCAGGCAGTAGGGATCCCCTGCAAAGCCCAGTCCGGCTGGCCCGGTGACCACGTGAACGCGATCGCGACCGTAGATTTCCATCAGGGTTTCGTCATCAATGGCCGCACAACCCTGACCAATCCACTGGTGGTCAAACCGGCGGTGGCGATGGGTACCTTTAATGTAAACATGGGGGCCATCCCCCTCCTCTACCTCGGTGAGATAGAAGAAAAACTTAATTGTTTTAAAGTCATTGATGTCGCAGTGATAAACTCGCGCTGTATTGATCTTTTCAGCTAGAGTATTGGGTGCCGGAAAACCCCAGGCTAGCTCGCCGCGCATGTAGATGGCTGAATGATTGAGGTACTGGCTAGCCACATCTAATAGGTAAGGATCTGTCTTCAGTTTTTGATAGGCATCATGGGTTTCATGGGTATCTAAATAGCCTGCCACCAGCAACGGGGCTCCTAGCGTCTGCTCAAACTGTTCTTTGTTTTGTATGTAAAATGGCAGAGCAGGGTTGCGGTTGGCATAGCATGGTGCTGTTTGGGCAAAGGTGAGTAAGTCTTGTAAAATGCTGCTTCGAAGCGAAAACCCAACATAGTAACCATGGGTCTGAATGAGCTTAGCGACCTGGCCTGATTTTTCTAACGATCGCGCCCCCGCTGTTGCCTGAATGACCATTGTCTCAACGGTCTTGGGCGGTTGATAGCGGCCCCGATTGGCCACCCACTCTCGCACTGCAATAAATCGCCCCAGCCAGCTCATTACCAAAAAACGTGGATCGCCCTGCAGCAGCCGCAGACTTGACTGTATTTTTCTACTTGACTGTTTTAGTAAACCAGCGATAGAAAATTTGTTCAGTGAAAATGGGGATAGAAAATAGGTAAGCATGTTGGATTAAAGAAATATTCATCATTCAGCAACGATTTACAGGAACAGGTAAATCTCGTTTTGGCTACAGAACAATGGGGCAGGTGTTAAAAACATCTGCGCGACCCCAGGTTTAGACCTGGATCGATTACACAAGAATGGAAAAGGCTACAGCCCAACCAATCCTAAGTCTGACTGGCAAGGCACGGGCACCCCAAAATGACGAGATGACAGACCCAGGAATCTAAATACTGCTATCTGTGTGTACGTGAGCCTCAAACAAGGAGGTGACTTTGTCAGAAACCAGTTAGTCAATTAGCTATGCGGTAGATTTCAACTCAGCCAGGGAAACACTCAGGGCACAGATCTAATCACTTTTTACAGGTGCAGTCTGTGCTTGGCTCATAATATCTAGGTCTGCCCTTGCGATCGCGAATACAAGGAACTCTCTTCGCACAATATTGTTTATTAATGACGGCTTAATAAAGCCTGGATAAAACGAAATCTATATTTAGGAGGATGAACACTTATAAAAAACTATTTCAGTAACTACTAAAGCCTAGCATCGTAGCGATCAGGGTCAAGTGGACGAGACCCCTCACCCCAAGCGGTCACAAAGAAACGCTTGGGCCCCACAAAATTGCTTAGAGCTGTTCTCAAACGGCCCTGGTGCTTGGGCTTATAGGCGTAGTCGGTAGTACTAGTTTTCTAAGGGAGCCGAAGGCTGAGGCTCAATCGGGCTGACATCGAGCACTGTGGGTGGGCGAGGCGTAGGCGGACGGCTGTTTCCTGGTGCTGTTTCCTGAACCGAACTGGGTTGTGACTCGGGCAGTATGTACACCGCCTCAACCTGATCATTGGGCCGCGGGGTGGCGACAAAACGATCTTCTTCAATCAGGTAGGTGACGACTTCGGCCCGCAGCGTATTGCCCTGCTGGGTCACCACAACGTTACCGCTGAGCACAATCCGCTGCTCATTGCTGAAATAATCGGCCTGGGCGGAGGTGGCCTGAATACTGCGGCTGGGGTAATCAATCTGCACATTGCCGCGAGCGGTAATGATGCCCGTGGCTGCGTTGGCTTCTTGAATATCCGATCGCAGGGTAATGGCACCCACGTCTTGGGCCTGGGCCGGGGCCACACCCAAGGGAGCCATGGCACCGCCGTTAAAGGGGCCAGAAAGGGCAAAAGCCGCCCCAGACACCGCCGCCATTAGACTAATCCAGCCTGCTTTTCGCACCATAGCCCGACACCCGATCGCTTTGCATCTATATGCTTTTACAGACTTCAATAGTACTTCATCGGCTCTCTAACCCGCCCCACCCTATCCCACTCGCGTAATCGGCCCACCTCCAAGCTCAGTCCCGCCTTTCTGCACCCAGGCTATCCTCAAAGCACCCTCCCCTTGTTGCCATCATGCTCACTGCCGCACCGACAAGCCGTCCCGTTCAGTTTGCCAGCGACAACTACTCTGGCATCTGCCCCGAGGCACTCGACTATCTGCTCAAGGCCAATGCTGGCGACGTCCCCGCCTACGGTGACGATGAATGGACTCAGCGGGCCTCTGACCGTTTTCGATCGCTGTTTGAAACCGACTGCGAGGTCTTTTTTGTCTTCAACGGCACGGCGGCTAACTCGCTCACCCTGTCCTCGCTGTGCCAGTCGTACCACAGCGTCATCTGTCACGAGCTGGCCCACATTGAAACCGACGAGTGCGGTGCCCCAGAATTTGCCAGCAACGGCTCGAAGCTGCTGCTGGCCCAGGGCGAGAACGGCAAGCTCGACCCGGCCCATGTCGAGCAGCTAATCACCAAGCGCACCGACATTCACTACCCCAAGTCCAAGGTGATCAGCCTCACCCAGGTCACCGAGGTCGGCACCCTCTACACGGTCGAGGAGCTGGCCACCCTCAGCGACCTGGCCCACCGCTACGGCCTCAAAGTGCATATGGATGGAGCCCGCTTTGCCAATGCCCTGGTGGCCTCGGGCAAAACCCCAGCCGAGCTGACCTGGAAGGCGGGTATCGACGTGCTGTGCTGCTGCGGCACCAAAAACGGCATGGGCATTGGCGAGGCGATTCTATTTTTTGACCGCTCGCTGGCGGAAGACTTTGCCTACCGCTGCAAGCAGGCGGGGCAGCTGTGCTCCAAAATGCGGTTTATCTCGGCTCCGTGGCTGGGGCTACTGGAAACCGGGGCCTGGCTGCGCAACGCCGAGCACGCCAACCGCATGGCCGCCTACCTGGAGCAGCAGCTGCGAGAACTTCCCGAGCTGAAAATGCTGTTTCCGCGCCAGGCGAATGGGGTGTTTGTGCAGATGCCCCAGCCGCTGATCGACGAGCTGCATCGGCGGGGCTGGGCGTTTTATACCTTCATTGGCAGCGGCGGCGTGCGGCTGATGTGCGCCTGGAATACAACTGATGAGGCTATAGACGCGCTGGTAGCCGATATTCGAGAGGCGCTTTAGAGCAACATCAGGACTAAAATTAGGGGTCTCGTAGGTTGGGTGAAACGAAGTGGAACCCAACGTCAGCAGGGGTTTTGTTGGGTTCTGCTAGCGCGCCACCCAACCTACACATTCAGGTTTGACAGACCACTAGGATTGTGGCGGATCAGTGCTGCGATCGCTGTCTGTGCTACACCAGCGATCGGCGAAGTAGTGCCAATATTTTGGTTCGCCCAACGGAAAAACTATGCAAATCAACGCCTTCGCCGCGCTGGAAAAAGGTGCCGCCCTGCAGCCCTTTAGCTTTGCCGCGCCACCGCTAAAATTCTTCGACTGCGCCATTAGAGTGCTGGCCTGCGGTATTTGTCATTCTGACCTGCACATGATTCACGACGACTGGGGCCAATCGCGCTACCCGCTGGTACCAGGTCACGAGGTGATTGGAACGGTGGTTGAGGTGGGTTCGCTAGTCACCCATCTGCAGCCGGGCGATCGCGTCGGGGTCGGCTGGCAGCAGTCCGCCTGTATGCATTGCCTCGATTGTCTGAGGGGCGACCACAACCTCTGCGACCAGGCGGAAGGGCTGATCGTCAGCGGCTACGGCGGCTTTGCCGACTACATGGTGGTCGATGGGCGCTTTGCGTTTACGCTGCCAGCGGAGGTCTCTACCGAAGCCGCCGGGCCAATTCTCTGCGGCGGGGTCACGGTCTACGCCGGGTTGCGCAATGCAGGTATGACCTCCGGCCAAGAGATCGGCGTGATCGGCATCGGTGGCCTGGGCCACTTAGCCGTGCAGTTTGCCAGCCGTCTGGGCAACCGGGTGACGGTGTTTACCACCTCCGCTGACAAAGCCGACTTTGCCACCCAGCTGGGTGCCCACGAGGCTATTCTGGTGCCACCGGGGGGTTCGCCGCCCCTGCCGGTCAACAAGCTGAATATCATCATCAATACGGCCAACCAGGCCCTCGACTGGCTAGGCTACGTAAACTATCTCGACTCCAACGGCACCTTCATGTTTGTGGGCATTCCCAACGAGCCGCTGACGATACCTGTAACGCCGCTGACCTCCAAACAGCGCCGCATTATGGGGTCTGAGATTGGCAGCCCGGCCACAATCGTCGAAATGCTTCAGATTGTAGAGAAGTTCGGCATTCAGCCCCTGGTTGAAACCTTTCCGCTGGAGCAGGTGAATGAGGTGCTGCAGCGGGTGAAGGACAACAAAGTGCGCTACCGGGCCGTGCTGACCATGTGACCCTAGGGGGGTGACCTAAGGGGGGTGACCTAAGGGGGGTGACCTCAGAGGGGTGACCTCAGGGGGTGACCTTAGGAAGATAAATTCTGCAAGCGCTGGTTGGCGGCGGCTAAGTCAAAGTATTCGGGGTCAAAGTCGTAGCCGACCTTTTGCCAGAGGGCATCGACTTCGTCGGGTTCGCCGCCATCGCTGAGGCGTTCGAGCAAATCAACGTAGTCCCACACGCCCTGGCAAAATTCGGGTGGGCACTGTCGCTCTCCAGCGGTGCAGCGGGGTAAAGAATCTTGAGCAGCGTCAATCGATTCGAGGGTGACTTTATGCAGCCAGCCCTGGGCAGGGGCATAGGTGTAGATCAGGCTGTTGCCCGGTTCGCTCAGCAGGGTAACGAGGGTTCTGTCTTCCCCGCTTTGCAAACTCTGCCCCTGCCCTTTGACCACATAGTCGGCCTCTCCCGACCACCCCATCGCGGCCGCCAGCACCCGGTGCAGCCCCTTCAGAGAAGCATCGCTGCGGAGGCATACCCGTCGCCATATCGGCGGGTCGCTGTCGAGCAGTTCGATATGCAGATAAAAGGTTGCAACAGGGGCTTGAGTCGTCATCGCAAAGATTCCTTGGGGGGATTGAGTGAGCGCCGCGTTTCGATTTTGCTTAACCGTCCAGAGTCATTCCCTTGCTCCAGCGTCAGCTCGATAATGTGCGTCTGGCCAGATTTCGTTGATCTCATCGGCCTGGTGGTGGGCGGCAAAGCGCTCCCAGACGATGCCGTTGACGTCTTTATCCATGGAGAATGCCTCGGCCTCGTCATCTTCCCAACCCAGGTGGCGCAGCTGCCCGGTTGGCACTCCGGCGGCCTGCCGAATCGAGAGGTTGAGCTGGTCGGTACGCCAAAGGGCATACATGCCCTCAATCACCAAATTCGGACGACAGCCCAAACGAGCCGAATAATCGGCCACAGAGGCGGCAATATTGTTAGTAGACAGAGCGATATGGAGCTTCTTTGCCACGGCATTTTCCAAAAGTCAGCACCGCCAAACCTGTAGACTAGAACCTTATCACGATGCTTTCTACACCCATCCATGACCCACGCCACTGATATTCACACCCTGGCCCGCTGGATGGCGGCAGACTTCAGCAATCAGCAGCAGGCCTTCGACAACCCGCCTCTGTTTGCCCACATTCGCGTCTGCATGCGCCCTCTGCCCACCGCCACCCTCGACGGTCTGGGCTTCTATATTGAGCAGGCCTACGATTTTCAACTCAATCAGCCCTATCGCGCTCGCGGCATGAAGCTCAGCGCCCAGGGCGACCACATTTTAATTGAGAACTACATGGTCAAGGATGGCGAAGCGTTCTATGGAGCGTCTCGCGATCGCGATCGGCTGGCCAAGCTCACCGCCGACCACTTTGAGAAAACCCCCGGCTGCAATATGATCGTCCACTGGACGGGGACCAAGTTCAAAGGGGCCGTGGAACCGGGCAACGCCTGTATGGTGACCCGCAACGGCAAGCTCACCTACCTCGATAGCGAGTTTGAAATTGACGCCGACCAGTTCATCAGCTGGGACCGGGGCCGCGACCCGGAGACGAACGAGCACCTGTGGGGGTCGCTGGCGGGGCCGTTTATGTTTAAGCGCCGAGCCAGCTTTGCTGATGAAGTAGCGGGGTGATGGTTTGAGGCTGTGCCGGCGTTTTGACGCTTAACTGGCCCCTGATTGATAGGGTAGTTGTCTCGATCTATTGCTGAGGTGGAGGCAACTACTGCACCGTGCAAGATAACCATGGCTGCTCCACAAACCGATCCCAATCTTCCAGAGGTGTTCTGGTGGGGTTTATGGCTCTCCCCTATGTCGTGCAAGCCGCTACTGGTAATCCTGGGTTAGCTTACATACCATTGGCCGACTATCTCACCAATCAGCTGGGCTTTTCGGCTGCGCAACTGGCTGGATTCCAAGCAGCGGTGCTGCTGCCCTGGGTTACCAAACCCCTTTGGGCCATGCTGATAGATGGCTGGGCTAGGCTCGGCGATCGCACCAAAGTGGGCTTGGTCATATGTTTTAGCTTGATTGTGGCCGGGTTCGGGCTTTTGAGCCTGGTTCCGCAGCCTACAGTCAGCTGTCTGCTGGTTAGTCTCAGCTTGCTCTCTGTAACCGTCGCCGTTTCCGACGTGGTGGCCGATCGCTGGATGGTGATTGAAGGTCAGCGCCACCAGCGGCAGAATGTCTACCAGGCGGCCCAATGGGTGGGATGGGGCTTTACAGCAGTGGCAATGTTTTTAGCGGGGGGCTGGCTGGCCGATCGCACCCCTCTCCACCAGGTGTTTGGCCTCAGTGCGGTGGTGCCCGCCTTGTCACTGCTGCTAGTGGCGTGGAGACTGCCGGGGATCGCGGGCGATGCTCAAGGGCCGACCATTGGTCATCGTTCCCAATTGAGATCCCAAGGCTCTGGGCGCAGCCAGGGGTTAGGGGAGCCTGCAAAAGAAAATTGGGTAAGGGACAATAGCCCCTGTACCCAAACCAAAAGTTGTCATGAGTCTATCGTCTACCCTGAGTCAATGGCTAGAGCGTACTGAA
>JBARVK010000210.1:0-11560 GCA_049646225.1 Nodosilinea sp. | reverse complement strand
GTTTTGCGCTGTACTCGGCTGTGTAGCTAGCACGGGTGTTTCTCACTCGACTAAAGGGTCTGGCTCGTTGAATCTCTCATCCTTTTCTAAAACTCGCCATGCGTATTCCCACCGCCACCTATCGCATTCAGTTCAACCCAGAATTTGGGTTTGCTGCGGCCCAGAACATTGCTGACTACCTCAAAAACTTGGGCATTTCCGATATTTATGCGTCGCCGATTTTTAAGGCACGCCAGGGCAGTACCCACGGCTACGACGTGGTTGATCCTACCCAGCTCAACCCCGAACTCGGTGGCCAGGAAGCGTTTCAGCCGCTGATCGACACAGTGCATCACCACGGCTTGGGCTGGCTGCAGGACATTGTGCCCAACCATATGGCCTACGACGGCGAGAACCGCTACCTCATGGATGTCATGGAGTACGGGCCTAACTCTCCCTACTTCAATTTTTTTGATATCGAGTGGGAAGGCCCCGAAGAGCTGGGCGGTCGGGTGCTGGCACCCATGCTGGGAGACTTTTACGATCGCTGCTTAGAGCGGGGCGAAATTCAGCTCAGCTACGATGAGTCGGGCCTGAGCGTGAACTACTATGGCCTGCGGTTTCCGGTGCGAGTAGAGTCCTACGGGCGGTTTTTGAGCTACCAGTCGGGGCGCTTGACGCAGACCCTGGACAAGCTCGATCGCACCTTCATTAAAATCTCTGGCATTCTCTACCTAGTCAAAAATGCTCTAACCGATCTGCACGGTCGCGAGTACCGCGACCAAGCCCAATTTGCCAAAGGGCTGCTTTGGGATGTCTACCAGAACAGCGACGAGGTGCGCGAGTTTATCGATCAAAACCTGGTTATCTTTAACGGTACTCCCGACCAGCCCAGCAGTTTTGATCTGCTCGACGAGTTGCTGTCAGAACAGTTCTACCGACTCTCGTTTTGGAAGGTGGGGGCAGAGGAACTCAACTATCGCCGCTTCTTTACCGTCAACGAGCTAATTTGCCTCAAGATCGACAACGAAGACGTTTTTGATCAGACCCATGACCTGATCTGTCAGATGGTAACGGGTGGGCAGTTTAACGGAGTAAGGATTGACCACATCGACGGATTGTACGATCCTAGTCGCTACCTGGAGCGGCTGCGCGATCGCCTGGGCGATACCTATATTGTGGTTGAGAAAATTCTTGAGGAGGAGGAAACCCTGCCCTCAAGCTGGCCCATTGAGGGAACTTCCGGCTACGACACGCTGATCCAGATCAATGGCGTGTTTTGCCAGCAGGAAAATCAGGACGCTCTTACCAATATTTACCAGCAGTTGACCGGCGAAACGACCCCCTACACCGAGCTGGTCTGTGCTAAAAAACGATTGATCGCCGATACCAACCTGGTGGGCGATATCAATAACCTGGCTCGATTTCTCAAGCGGGTGTGTCAGCAGTACCGCTACGGCCGCGATCTGACCCTCTATGGCCTGCGTACCGCGATCGAAGAGGTGCTGATTGCCTTTCCGATCTACTGCACCTACGCCAATCAAAACGGCATTTCTGAGCGCGACTTAGCTTATGTGCAGGAGGCCATTGAAGTCGCTCGCAAGCGCATTCCTCAACTGGTCAACGAGCTGGACTTAATTGAAAAGTTTTTGTCGCTCAACTACGAAGGATCTCTGCCAGCGGAAGAAAAAGCCCAGTGGCTACACTTTGTCATGCGTCTGCAGCAGTTCACCGGGCCGCTAATGGCCAAGGGCTTAGAAGATACCCTGTTCTACAGCTACAACCGCTTTATCAGCCTGAATGAGGTGGGCGGGTCGCCGGGGCATTTTGGCCTCTCCATGCGGCAGTTTCACCACCGACAGCAGCAGCGGCAGCAGCAGTGGCCCCGCGCCATCAACGCCACCTCTACCCACGACACCAAGCGCAGCGAAGACGTGCGAGCGCGGCTCAACGTGCTGTCTGAAATTCCTACCGATTGGGAGGCGGCGGTGAACAGCTGGCGCAATCTCAACGGCAGCCACAAAACGGTGGTGCGCGATCGCGTGGTGCCCGACGCCAACGACGAATATTTTCTCTACCAAACCTTGGTGGGGACGTTTCCCTTTGACGACAGCGAACTGGCTACCTTTAGCGATCGCATGGCCGATTACGTAGTTAAAGCCGTGCGCGAAGCCAAGGTTCACACCGCCTGGCTACGCCCCGATGCTGACTACGAAGATGGCTACGTGGCCTTTACCCGCGCCATTCTCACCCCCGGCGACAACAACGCGTTTCTTAAGGCGTTCCGTCCGTTTCAGCAGCGCATTGCTGACTACGGCATCTACAACTCGCTAGCCCAGGTAGTGCTCAAGCTCATGCTACCGGGGGTGCCCGACATTTACCAGGGCCAGGAACTGTGGGACTTTAGCGTAGTCGACCCCGACAACCGCCGCCCGGTGGACTACAACCTGCGCCGCCACTGGCTGCACGAGCTGCAGCACTGGGCCGAGGGCGATCGCCCGGGGCTTTTACAAAACCTGCTGGAGTACCGCCGCGACGGACGCATCAAGCTGTGGGTGACCCACTGTGGCCTATCGGTACGGCAGGCCTACCCTGATCTCTTTGAGGAGGGCGATTACCAGCCCCTCTTTGCCCGTGGCACCGCCGAAGACAGCGTGGTGGCCTTTGCGCGACAGCGAGGCCACCAGTGGGTGGTAGCGATCGCCCCGCGCTTTTTGACCAACCTGATGGCTTCCGGCGACTACCCCACAGGCAAAGTCTGGGCCGATACGACCCTGACTCTACCCAGCCAGGTCTCCACCTGGAAGAACTGGATTACTGGCGAAACGGTCACCTCAGCCGAAGGCATTCCCCTATCGACTCTGCTGGCGACCTTTCCAGTGGCGATCCTAATGGGTGAAGCAGCTGATTAATCCCGAGTTTCCGGGGCCGCAAGGCCCCGGAAAAACCCGCTACACCGCCAAAAACTCTTGAATGATGTCGTTGGTGAGTTCGCTGGTGGGGCCGTTGGCCACAATGCCGCCCCGCTGCATGGCGTAGTAGTAGTCGGCCTGGCGCACAAAGTGCAGGTGCTGCTCGACCAGTAGTACCGAAATGCCGGTGGTTTTCACAATTTTCTTCACCGCCGCCTCAATATCGAGAATGATCGATGGCTGAATGCCTTCGGTGGGTTCATCGAGCACCAGCAGCTTGGGCTGGCCCATAATCGCGCGGGCGATCGCCAGCTGCTGCTGCTGACCACCGCTGAGGTCGCCCCCCATGCGATCGAGCATATCCTTCAGCACCGGAAACAGTTCGTAGATTTCCTCCGGTACGTCCTTGGCCGCTTTACCCCGGCTGCCCAGCGCCTCCTGCCCAATGATCAGGTTTTCTTTCACCGTCAGCCTGGGAATCACCTCACGCCCCTGGGGTACGTAGCCAATACCCATCCGCGCCCGGCGATCGGGCGGCAGGCTGTTGACCACCTGGCCCTCAAACCGAATCTCTCCGGTGCGGGGCCGCAGCACCCCCATAATATTTTTGAGCATCGTAGTTTTGCCCACCCCGTTGCGGCCAATTAAGCAGACCATTTGGCCCTTGGGCACTGTCATGCTCACATCGCGCAGAATGTGGCTCTCGCCATAGTAGAAATTCAGCCCCGAAATGTCGAGCATGGGGGCCGTGAGCGGATCTTGCCGAGTGGGGGAGGGGAGGGTAGTGGTCATGGTGGATAGGTGGATGGGTGACAGGGTGGATGGGTGGTTTTAGAGGTTGGGTGCCTGGGGCCATGACCGGAATCTCTGGCCGCACCCAAAGGGCACCCGACCCCTAATCCCAAAACCTTTAGCCTCGCGCTGCTAGTTCCTCTAGGGCAGCGGCTTCGAGGCGGCTGACGATTTCGGGGGGTAAATTGAGCAGGTTAAGCAGTTTTTGGTAGACGACCGCTTCGCTCTGGTTAATTTGGTTAGAGCTGATTACCTCGTAGCTCAGCATGAGGGCTTCTTCGCGCTGGGCCTGGGTGGTGAGCTGGGGCACCAGGTCTTCAAGGGGAATTTCTCTAGCGAGCAGATCCTTGAGGTCATCGCGCAGGCTGGCTTGCTCGTCGGGGCTATGGGCAAATTTGCGGCTGAGGCGATCGAGAATCACCGCCTGCTGCGCATCGGCAACATTGTGGTCGGCCCAGGCCATGGTGGCCGCAATCCGCAGCAGCAGCATTTGCTCGGGGGTGAGGGTGGTTTCTTTGCCCAGGTAGACCTCAATTACCCTGGAATCGGTCTGCACCTCATCCATAGTGCCTTCAAACAGCACGCTGCCCTGGTGCAGCACGGTGACCTGGCGGGCAATCTGACGCACAAACTCCATGTCATGCTCAATCACCACAATGGAGTGGCTCTGGGCCAGCGACAGCAGCAGCTTGCCGGTCTGCTCGGTTTCTTCATCGGTGAGGCCCGCTACGGGTTCATCCACCAGCAGTAGGTCGGGCGACTGGGCTACCAGCATGCCAATCTCAAGCCACTGCTTTTCGCCGTGGGAGAGCAGGGCCGCGGGCACATCGGCCTTGTGGTCGAGGCCAATGGTTTCAAGCAGCCCGCCGACGGTGCGTTTCTCAGCCGTGGGTGTCTTTTTAAATAGGGTGGCGAAGACGTTTTTGTCGCGGTTGCAGGACAGCTCCAGGTTCTCGCGGGGGGTGAGGTTGAGGTAGACGCGAGGGGTCTGGAACTTGCGGCCAATGCCGAGACGAGCGATCTCGTGTTCTTTGTACTTACGCAGGTCTTGCCCCTTGAAGTAAGCGACGCCCTCAGTAGGTTTGGTCTTGCCCGTGATTACGTCCAAGAAGGTGGTCTTGCCAGCGCCGTTGGGGCCAATGATCACCCGCAGCTCCCCTTCATTCATGCTGAAGTTGAGATTATTGATCGCCTTGAAGCCATCAAAGCTGACGGTGACGTCTTGAATATCGAGAACTTTGGTGCTCACAGGGGGCGATCTCCTTCGGTTTCCGGGTAGTTTCCGAGTAGTAGGGTGGGCACCGCCCACCGTTTGGTTTAAGGTTTGGTGGTATCTTGTTCTGCCAAAGCTACACTGGTCGGCTGAGGCTGGCGATAGGATGCAATGCCTTTGAGGATGACCTGTGGTTGAACTGGAGTAATTGGTGGGCAATGCCCACCCTACTTTTCGGCAAATTCGGGAGTTTCAGCTACAGTTTCAGTGACTGTAATGTCACCGTCTTCGAGGTAGGGCAGATCAGCAGGCGCTAGCCCCAGGGCCGAGCTGACAGATGGGCCGAACTGACGGCGGCCCCAGCCGATGATGCCGTCGGGCAGGGCCGTGACCACAATTAAGAAGAGCGCCCCCTGGAAGAATAGCCATACGTCGGGGAACCGCTCGCTGAGCAGGCTGCGGGCCATATTGACTAGCACCGCTCCCAAAATGGCTCCCACCAGGGTGGCGCGCCCCCCTACCGCTACCCAGATCACCATCTCAATAGAGAAGGCAATATCCATGAACTGGGGAGAAATGATCCCAGACTGCACCGTGTAGAGGGCACCAGCAATACCTGCGATCGCCCCCGAGACCGCAAACACCAGCACCTTAAAGGCCGTGGGGTCGTAGCCTGAAAAACGCACCCGGTTTTCGTCATCGCGAATGGCCACCAGCATGCGTCCAAAGCGACCGCTGGTAAGCCAGCGGCAAAGGGCGTACATAGCGATTAGGGCAAGCACGGTGCAAATGTAAAAAAACATTCGCATACCATCGCTGCCGACCTGCTGCCCCATAAATACAGAGGTCGAAGTCTTGAGGCCGTTGGTACCGTTAATCAGCTTTTGCTGACCGTTAAATAGGTTAAAGAAGACTACCAGGGCGGCCTGGGTCAAGATTGAGAAGTACACGCCGCGAATGCGGTTGCGAAATACCAGGTAGCCCAGTAGCCCCGCCACAATCGCCGGAATAGTGAAAATGGCGATCAGCGTAAACGGAAACGAGTTAAACGGCTGCCAAAACCAAGGTAGTTCAGTGACGCCGTAGAGACCAAAAAACTCTGGCAGCTGACCCTCGCCCAGGGTATTGAGCTCCAGGTACATGGCAAAGGCGTAGCCGCCCAGGGCAAAAAAGATGCCGTGGCCCAGGCTGAGCAAACCAGTGAAACCCCAGATTAGATCGATACCCAGAGCGACAATAGCCAGGGCCAAAAAGCGGCCTACCAGGTTAAGCCTAAACCCGGACAGCAGCAGCGGCAAAACTAAGATGAGGAATAAGGCAATTACCGCGACCGCGATCGCCTCAATCATGAACTTGCGCTTCTGGCTGGCTTGGACAACCCGGCGCGGCTGTGTCGTAACCTCAGTAATCATAGCCTAGAGCTCCACCGAACGACCCTTCGGCGGGAACAGCCCAGCGGGCCGCACCTGCAAGAAGGCAATAATCAAGGCAAACACCATGACCTTCGCCATGCTAGTTGTCGCAAAAAACGTAAACAAGCTAATTATCGGCTGAAAAAACTCCGTCGGCGGGAACAAGAGCGCCAGGGTACCCGACCCGACTAGGTAGGTAGTAATACCAATTACCAGGGCCGCTACAATGCTGCCTACCAGCTTGCCAACTCCGCCGACGACGACCACCATAAACGCATCTACGATGTAGTTCGCGCCCAAGTTGGGGCCAACGGAGCCTAGCAGGGTTACCGCACACCCGGCAATGCCTGCCAAACCTGAACCCAAAGCAAAGGTCAGAGCATCAACCCGCTCCGTGGGAATACCCAAACAGGCGCTCATGCCCCGATTTTGGGTCACAGAGCGAATTCGCAATCCCCAGGCGGTACCGTTGAGAAACCAGTACACCGCCACCAAACACAGCGCCGTCAGCACAATAATGAACAATCGGGCCGAGGGAAACTGCAGCGTATCACCTACCGAAATACCGCCCCGCAGCCAGCTCGGCGGCGTCACGTCCACGTTGCGAGTGCTGAACCAGGGGCGGCTAAAGGCCGCGCTACTGCCGCTGCTAATCAGCACCCAGGTCAATACTGAAATGGCCGCCGACAAACCCAAAAAAACAGGGTTTGCCCAGGAGCGGATGCGATCCCAGTCGGTGTAGCGCGACAGTACCCAGCGACCTACCAGAAAAAGCACAGAAAATACAACCAGGCCAATCACCATTGGCAGGCTCACACTGCGGATAAACTGAATCAAAATCAGGCTCACCCCCCAGGTGGCCAGCAGCGTTTCCAGAGGCCGTCCATAGAGGTAGCGAATGACCGTGCGCTCTAGCAATAGGCCCAGCAACGCCGCCACTAAAAAGGCCAGCGGCAGGGCCGCAAAAATATAGAGCTCAGGAGCTGCGCCCCCGATGCTTTTGGCCACATTTTGCACTACGAAAGTCGTGTAGGCCCCAAACATCATCAGCTCACCGTGAGCCAGGTTAATAACCCCCATCAGACCAAACACAATGGCTAACCCTAAAGCCACAATTAACAGCACTGCACCAATGCTAATGCCATTAAAAAGGCCGCTAATCAAGCCTTCTAACACAGCGGTTACCGGTTCAAAAACAACGCAAAGCAGTCAAGAGCCCTGATCACATCTGGATCGCGATTAAATCCAACCCTAACCAAAATTTCCAACCAGAATTTTAAGGGTGGTTTGACCTCAAGATATGTTCGTCCTTAACAGTTTTCTATTCTTGGCCTTTTCGGTAAACCACTCGAAGCCAATGCCTATTAGCACTCCCGTTGTGCATCGGCGATGCTTCAATCTCCATTGAACCGAAAAGCAGACGACGGCAGAACAAGGTAGGTTTTCAGGTCGTTCAGAGGATTAGATAGCGTTTGGCGGGGATACAATTTGTTGCATCTCCGCCAAATCTTTGCAACGGCGCGGCGATCGCAGCTATTTCCCCGTCCTAGACCTCAAACTTGCCGCCCTTTGCGGGGTCAGACCAGTCGCAGGCGAAGCCAATGGTATCGGGCACGTACTGGTTCCAGGGCACTGGGTCAATGGGGCCATCGGTCTCCCACACAATGTTGAACATGCCGTCGTCCATCACCTCGCCGATTCGAACGGTCTTAGACAGGTGGTGGTTGGCGTTCATGGTCACGGGACCTTCAGGAGCGGCCATTTCCTGACCGTAGGCTGCCGTCCGCACTTCGGCGATATCGGTGGTTCCAGCGGCTTCTACCGCTTGCTTCCACAGGTAAACCATGATGTAAGCGGCTTCCATGGGGTCGTTGGTAACTCGGTCATCCCCAAATTCGGCTTTAAAGTCCGATACCCACTTCTCGTTCTCAGGGGTTTCTACGGTTTGGAAGTAGTTCCAAGAGGCCAGGTGCCCCGTTAGAAACTCAGGGCCAATCTGACGGACTTCTTCCTCAGCTACGCTGACCGACATGACGGGGTACTGGTCAGGCCCCATGCCCGCCCCTTGAAGCTGCTTGAAGAAAGCGACGTTGCTGTCACCATTCAGGCTGTTGAAGATTACACCGCCGTTGGGCAGCGCCGCCTTGATTTTAGTGATGATAGGGGTAACCTCGGTGTTGCCCAACGGCAAGTAGTCTTCACCTACAGTATTTCCGCCCTTAGCGGCTAGCTGCTCTTTGATGATCGTGTTGGCCGTGCGAGGGAATACGTAATCAGACCCAACCAAGAAGAAATCTTGGCTCTTGTTTTCGAGCAACCAATCTACAGCAGGTTCAATTTGCTGGTTTGGCGCAGCCCCGGTATAAAAGATATTCTTAGAACACTCTTGGCCCTCGTACTGCACCGGGTACCACAGCATGTGGTCCTTTGATTCAAACACAGGCAGCACGGCCTTGCGGCTAGCGGAGGTCCAGCAGCCAAATACTACGGCGACCTGATCTTGGTCGATTAGCTTTTCAGCCTTCTCAGCAAAGGTCGGCCAATCAGAGGCGCCATCTTCGGTGATCGGTTCGATTTGCTTGCCGAGTACTCCTCCAGCCGCGTTGATCTCTTTGATCGCCAGCATTTCTGCATCGACCACGGTGGTTTCGCTGATCGCCATGGTGCCACTGAGCGAGTGCAAAATACCCACTTTGATCGTCTCGCCATCGGCAGCGGCGGTTTCAGTACCGCCATCGGTGGCACCAGTGTCCGTAGTGGAAGTACCGCCGCAGGCTTTTAGCAGCATAGATGTACCTAGGGTCGCAGACCCGTACACCAAAAACTTACGCCGATTAAATCGAGTTACCATTCAACCTCGCTCCTGACTCATTTAATGAAAATGCCGGCAATGAAAATACTGGCTAGATCGAAATTGCAGAAATTTACATAGACCGTCAGATGGATATTAGGGGTAGTGAATCCCGGCAAGTGTAACGTGCGATACAAAAACCTCAAACTTTGTTGTAACGAAATCTAGAGACGCTTGAGCCTCAACCAAATATTGGGCCTACGCATCAAACTAAGGCCGTCCAGCCGTTTTGGATAGCTCTAAGCTTTCTCGATTCAATAGCGTTGTGTCTCAGGGTGGGGCATGGCGCCCGTCTCTAGTGCGGCATGGTGCTCAATGAATCTGATGATTTGGGCCAGCCCCTCCTGGGTTTTGAGGTTGGTGAAGCCAAAGGGGCGATCGCCCCGCATTTTGAGGGCATCCCGCTCCATCACCTCCAGACTTGCCCCTACCATCGGGGCCAGGTCTATTTTGTTGATCACTAAAAAATCGGATTTGGTGATTCCCGGCCCACCCTTGCGAGGGATCTTGTCGCCCGCAGCCACATCGATAACGTATAGGGTTAAATCAACTAGCTCAGGGCTAAAGGTGCTAGCCAGGTTGTCGCCGCCGCTCTCTACAAACACCAGATCGAGCGGGGCAAACCGCGCTTCTAGATCTTCGATCGCCACCAGGTTCATCGAAGCATCTTCACGGATGGCGGTGTGGGGGCAGCCGCCGGTTTCGACCCCAACGATGCGATCGGGGCTGAGCGCCTGGCTGCGTACCAAAAATTGGGCGTCTTCCTGGGTATAGATGTCGTTGGTGACGACCGCGATCGAGTAGCGATCGCGCAGCGCCTTACATAGGCTATCGACAAGGGCCGTCTTGCCAGACCCCACCGGGCCAGCCACCCCAACACGAAAGGGAGTTGTCATCGGTGCTCAGTCCACGTGGAGAATGTTTGGTATCTTACACCCAATCAAAAGACCCCAGGGGTTTTGAAAAACCCTGGGGTCTAAGCCGCCTCTGGCTACAACCGGCTTTCTCTAGTAGCTAGCTGTACTTTTCGTTGGAGGCGGTCTCAAGGTCAAAGAGCACTTGGAGGGTCTGCATGGCGCGCTTGCGGGCCTCAATGTCGCGCTGGGCCCGCAGCTGTACCATAGGATCGTGGAGAATTTTGTTGACGATACCCCGAGTGAGGGCTTCGATCACCTCCTGGTGCTTTTCGGCAAACTCGCTGCCCAGGCGCGACAGGGCCTTTTCTAGCTCCTGCTCGCGAATGGTTTCGACTTTGCTACGCAGGCTGCTGATCGTGCTGACGGTATCGAGCGATCGCCACCAGTCCATAAAGCTGTCTACTTCTTCGTCAAGTAGCCCCTGGGCCTCCATCGCCATCCGGCGGCGGCTAGCCTGGTTTTGGGCCACCACGGCCTTGAGATCATCGACATTGAAGGCGTGAACGTTGTCCAGTTCGTTGGCGTTGGTGTGGACGTTGAGGGGCACCGAGATATCGAACACCATTAGCATGCGGTTGCTGACCAGTGGAGCCAGATTGTCGCGGTGCAAAATGGGCTCAGTAGCGGAGGTGCAGGTAAAAACCACGTCACAGGCCTCCACAATGTCCAGCATGGTGTCGAGGGTGCCGGTGCGAATATTGGCGTCGGGAAACTGCTTGGCCAGTTCGTTGGCCCGGTCGATGGTGCGGTTGAGGATGGTGATGGTGCAGGAATCTTTAGACACCAGGTGCTGCACCAGCAGACGCGCCATCTTGCCCGCCCCCAAAATGCTGACATGGCAGCTGTTCAGGTGGGGCACCTTCATGCGGGCCAGCTCCACCGCAGCGGAGCTAATCGAAACCGCCCCGGTGCCAATGCTGGTTTCGCTGCGCACTCGCTTACCGGCGGTGAGCGACTGCTTGAGTAGGCGATCGAGCACCCGGCCAATGCTCTTGTGCTGCTGAGCCAGCTGGTGGGCGTGCTTCACCTGGGCCAAAATTTGGCATTCGCCCAGCACCAGGCTGTCGAGGCCAGCGGCAACGCGCATGAGGTGGTTGACGGCATCCTGCTGTAGCAAAATGAACAGGTGCTGGCGCAGCTCGTGGAGGGGCAGGCCGCTGTGCTCAGACAAAAACTGAATCACCTCTCGAATGCCCTGCTCAGTCGCCTCGGTGACAATGTGAATTTCGAGCCGGTTGCAGGTGCTGAGAATAGAGACTTCGTCGATGTGGGGACAATGGGTGAGATGGGCGATCGCATCACCTGTCTGAGCCGTTGGAATACTAAGTTTTTCGCGAATTTGTACCGGGGCAGTTTTGTGGCTCAGGCCAATTACGGCGATATTCATTTTTCCTCCACGCGTTTAGTAGTCACCTAATTTATGGTGTTGGTGCCCCCGGCCAAAGCCACGGATTGCCAGGGTGAGCTGGGGCCAAGGGTTACAC
>JBARVK010000209.1:0-4606 GCA_049646225.1 Nodosilinea sp. | reverse complement strand
GCTGGGGGCTGTAGGGTCGTTGAGGTGAGCGAGATCGTCCGCTCAGTCAGCTGAAGAGGCTGAAGAGGCGTTGCTACCGCTGGGGGTAGACTAACCGTCGCTGCCCTATGGGCTACGTTGTCAGTCCGTTGACGATCGTAGCGCCATTGGTTGACCCCAACGGCTAGGCCGCCCCCCAGCCGATCGCGGTCATTAGCCCCACCCATTGCCAGCGGCGGTGGCGCGATCGGTTCGGATTCAGGTTTTGGGCCGCATTCGGTACTGCTACCCAAGAGGCGAAAGAAGCAGAGGGGCTAGCATCGGCCTCAGCGGTGTCAGGCTTAGCAACGGGCCATATCGAGCCCCTCGGTGCTCCAGGCTCTAGGTCAAAGTTATACTGCCAGCGGTTGAGCAGGCGCTTTTCGGTGCCGTCGATCACCTTGAGCTGGGTAATCGTCTCCAGGCCTAGGGCGCGTACGGCCCTGTGAATGGCATGTACATAGCTCTCTAGCTGGGGGGATTGGGCATGGGTGAGAAAGACATAGAGGGTGCGATCGCGGCGAGAGAGTTCTACCCGCACTAGGCGACTGTCGATGGCCGTGGTTAGCAAGTGGGCGATCGCGCCCAGATCGCCAGCCCGAGCCTGGGCCCAGATGGCTGATTGAGCTAACTCAGTACTATCTACCAACCAAAAAGCATCCTGCGCGACGCTCCGCCAAATCATACCGTGGAGCTGGGTTTGGGGCCTAATTACCTAAAAAAATGCCCCACTGGCCAAATACCAGCGGGGTAGACGTGGGTTTATACGGAACGTTGTAGGTTGCCGTAAGGCAAGGAAATTGGCATCAGAAACGCCAGTTAGAAAGGCTAGACCAATGATCTATCGAGACGACTTTATATCGCGGTAGCGACCCTGACGGCGCGACGCCTTGAAGCCCTGGGGCCGCATCGGTAGGCCAACACCCAGCAGGCCCAGCAGGCCCAGGGCCGACTTAGCACCAGACTGATGTGTGACCGCCTGGGGGACAGCCTCCACGGGCTGGTGGGGCCGAGTGCCATGACGATACTCTGCCCCCGTCAGCGAAATCAGCCCGGCCACAATGAAGGCGCTGAGATGATTCAATGACTTGTCTATCGCAGGCACTTGGTAATGAGTAGAGAATGTTCTCACCAAAAACCAAAGGAATAACCCAACGCAAATAAGTAGGGCAATAGTATTAATAGCTGGGCTGTTGGCAAAGGTGTAAATAGCCCCCCCGGTTGGGCCATCAATGGCCCCCTCAAACTCTTCAAAAGTAGAAAATGGACTGGACATGTCACTTGCTCCTCTTAATTTCTAGCATCTCGACCGACCTAAGCCTTATGACTGGGTTCAGCCATCGATACGGGAACCATAGTGGGATGACTATTTTGCTCAGGCAGAATGGAATACTCTGGATAACCTTCAATGCCAAAGTCAGCGAGGTCAAGACCGGCAATTTCTTCGGCTTCAGAAACGCGGAGCATGCCCAGCTTTTTGAGCACAAAACTAACGCCATAGCCCGGAATAAAGCCCAGAAGAATAGCAGAAATGAGTGCACCTATTAGCTGTGCGCCAAAGTTGATGGCAGGAACGCCCTCAGGCTGAGGATAGCCAGCGGCAACAATACCCACCATGAGCGAGCCAAATAGGCCACAGTAGCCATGTACCGCGAAGGCCCCAACGGCGTCATCGATACCGGCTTTTTCAACGGCATTACCGACAAAGGGCATTGTGTAAGCACCCACAAACGCCAGGATAATGACGATCGCCGGGCTGTAGATATCCATTGCCGCAGCGGCAGAAATAATGCCGGCCAGGCCACCAGAGATGGTGTAGAACGGGTCTGCCTTTGACCCCATATAGGCACCCACAAAACCAGCCGATAATGCCAGGGTTGTGTTGACCCCAATGGAGGCCAGAGTCATAGGTGTACCGTAGATGGTAATCTCGCCGGTTTGGCCAGGCACAAAGATGACGCAGGCCGCCAAAAAGGCGTAGAAGCCCACAAAAATGAGCATGAGCCCCACCATAGTGAGGGGCAAATTATGGGGCATGATGACTCGAGGATTACCCTGGGCATCGAACTTGCCAATCCGAGGACCGAGATTAATTAGTACGCCCAAAGCGAAGAACCCTGCGACCCCGTGAAGCAGCGCAGAGCAGCCAAAGTCGTGGTAGCCCATCTGTGTAAAGAACCAACCGTAGGGGTTCCAACCCCAGGCCGCTGCCACCACCCAGGTAAACGAGCCCAAGACAATCGCCAAAATGCTGTAGGCACCGATCTTGATACGCTCGATGACGGCACCAGAAAGAATGGAAGCGGTGGTCATGGCAAACAGCGCAAAGGCAAACCAGAACACGCCGGTTAGGTTATCGGCGATGTTGGGCCCTAGAGCCGGCGACCAGGGGTAAGAGGCCTGAACCAAACCCAGCACTTCCCCAACGGTGCCATCGGCAGCTGGATCGGTCCAGGGGCCGACCACCCCGCCCTGCAGCGGAAACAGCGGAAATGCGTTGTAGACCCACCAGCCAAAGAAGAAAAAGGTGAGCCCCACCAACGATAGGGTCATCAAATTTTTAACCATGGTGGCCAAAACGTTCTTAGAACGGGCCGCACCACCTTCGTAGGCTAAGAAGCCGACGTGAATGAGCAACATCAATACAGAAGCCCAGTAGTAATAGGATTCTGAGACAAAAGTTGCTAAAAACTCTTGCGATTCAGGAGACATAAATAACTCCTAACTGTCAGTGAAGGAACACGAAAGAACCCATTTCAGCAAACGGCCAGCCTACTCAAATATAGGCATAGCAAAGACTGTTGCAAAAGCTGTCCCTTATACCGCTCATCATTTTCAGGTCGCCGAAATTCAAACAGATTAAAAGAAAATTTAACCCCTGAATTGAGCCGAACCCAAATAATGAAGTGAGCGACATTGTGACCAACTTGTTATGTCAAGAGTGTGCAACGCAAATTAAGTATGGGCTGTAGTCAGCGATACCTAATTTGCGTTGGACGATTGAATTAGACTGGTCAATTTCTCTGTCTGGGCCTGAGCTACGTGCAGTTCCAGGGCGGGCTGCCCCGCGATGGGGTGGTGCCAGATCAGCACAGGTAGGGGGACCACCTGGGCGGGTACGGCACAGTGCAGAGGAAGACCCTGGAGGCGGTGGGGCGCTCTCACCGTCGCCTGGGCCAGGGGTGCGGGGAGACTAGCCGTTGATGATGGATTGAGTAGGGCTAGCGCACTCATCCACGCCAGCTGCTTAACCCAGAGCTGTAATTGGAGATCGGCCACCAGTTGATTGAAGGGACCAGGGTAGGTGACGCGAAAATTGCGATCGCCCAACCGCAGCACCGCACAGAGCACCCCTTCAAGGGTCGTCTCCATGGACTGGTAGGGTGCCAGGTAGTCAACTGCCTCGCCAAACAGCGATCTGGCCGCCACCAGGCCATCTAGGCCCGCCATATCCCAGGGCGGCGGCAGCGGGGATAATCTCATCCTCGAACCCTGCTCTTGGTTGAATCAAAAGCCGCCAGCGGCCCCACCGTCGCCGCTACCCTACGCTTCAGTCCGTCCAGCAGACCCACCTCAACCCCGATCCCCGTTTCCGCGTATTCGGGGACGATCTGGGCCATAGCAATACTGCAATTCAACATCGGAGAAAACGTAGCGCTGGTAATCTGCCTCACTCGCCACCGTTCCCCGCTGGCGTATACAGGTTGGCCGTGGGATGCCACCTCTGGTCCCTCTAGCACCAGGCCCACTGCCACTCAGGGGGGATGGCGACGAATCTTCTCTAGCGCCACTTTACCGATCATGGCGGGCTTTTTCATCGCCACTGCCCAGCCAATACCGGCCTGGTAGGGGGAGATCAGGTCATCAAACTCGTAGCCCAGGGCCAGCAGTCCAGCTTCGATGCGAGCGCGATCGAGGGCCTTCATACCCAGGGCAGCAGCCCCGTCGGTTGGCCCGCCTGCATGAGCAGATCCCACAGGGCGGCACCGTTTTGGGGCTCTACAAACAGCTCATAGCCTAGCTCTCCGGTGTAGCCAGTGCGAGAGAGGAGAACTGAAATGCCCCTGATCTGGGTTTCTATAAAGCGGAAGTAGCCGATAGCTGCCGCCTCGGGTATCAGGGGTTTGAGGATGTCGCGGGAGCGGGGGCCTTGGAGGGCCAGGTTGTGGCGCTCCACCCCCGCCACCGTCACCGCCCAGCCCTGCTCTTGGGCAACCTGCTCTAGCCAGGCTCTATCGGTGTCGCGGTTGCCCACATAGCGGTAGTGGGTGGAGCCAAAACAAAACACAATGCCGTCATCGACAATGCCGCCGTGGGGGTTGAGCAAACAGCCGTAGGCCCCCTGCCCTGGTTCAACCTTGCTCAAATCACGGGAAAAGGCGTACTGCAACAGGGCAAAGGCATCGGCACCGCGCACCTCAAACTTGCGCAGAGCCGAGAGATCCATCAGCGCGGCCCGCTGGCGCAGAGCCCAGTATTCGGCCTGGTTGCCCTGGTGGGCAAAGGTTTGGGGTACCCAAAAGCCGTTGTACTCGGCCAGGTCGTCGGTACGCTGGCAAATGCTGGGGGTGAAGGCGCTGTCCTGGGT
>JBARVK010000208.1:0-8314 GCA_049646225.1 Nodosilinea sp. | reverse complement strand
GGAGAGCGGCCCATGGGTGCCAGCAGCACTGTCGTTGAAATTTTGTCTGCTGAAGAAATGCGCCGCACCATAAACCGGCTGGCGTCGGAGGTGATAGAGCGGGGAGGCGACCTGAACCGCCTGGTGCTGCTGGGCATTCATACGCGGGGGGTGCCCCTGGCCCACCTGCTGGCCCACCAGATTCAGCGGCTGGAGGGGGTTGACCTGGCGGTAGGGGCGATCGACATCACCCTATATCGAGATGACCTCGATAAGATCAGCACCCGCACTCCGGCTCGCACCGAAATTCGCTTTGACATTACCGACCGGGTGGTGGTGCTGGTGGACGATGTGATTTTTAGCGGTCGCACCATTCGCGCGGCGCTCAACGCGGTGATTGACTACGGGCGGCCCAGCGCCATTCGGCTGGCGGTGCTGATCGATCGCGGCCACCGGGACCTACCGATCCACCCCGACTTTGTCGGTAAGCTGCTGCCTACGGCCAAGGATGAATCGGTGAAGGTCTTTTTGCAGGACGAAGACGGGCGCGATGGGGTAGAGCTGGTCAAGGGGTAAGGGCGGCGGTATTACATTGGGTGTGCGATCGCAGCTAACCCTGCCATTCTTGCCTAGGATAAAGGGCGTTGATTTAGTTATATCTTCTGTGACTGTACTGCCTGCTGCCCACGAGACTCAGGCCCGCAAGGCCGACCATTTGCGCATTTGTTTAGAGGGGCCGGTGCAGTGCGCCCAGGTGACCACAGGGCTAGAGCACTATCGGTTTACCCACTGCTGCCTGCCCGAGCTAGACTACCAAGATCTTGATCTGGGCACCACGTTTTTGGGTCACCAGCTGGGGGCACCGCTGCTGATTTCGTCGATGACCGGGGGCACCGAGGTCGCCCACCAGATCAATCGGCGGCTGGCGGCGGTGGCCCAGCGCTTTGGCCTAGCCATGGGAGTTGGCTCCCAGCGGGTAGGGGTCGAAAACCCGATACTGATGGAGACCTTTGACGTTCGGGCGCTAGCCCCAGACATTGTGCTGCTAGCCAACCTGGGGGCGGTGCAGCTCAACTACGGCTACGGCCTCGACCAGTGCCGCCGGGTGGTCGAAGAGCTGAAAGCCAATGCCCTGATTTTGCACCTCAACCCGCTGCAAGAGGCCGTGCAAACCGGGGGCGACACCAACTTTAAGGGATTGCTGGGCAAAATCGAGCAGCTTTGCGCGGCGCTGCCGGTGCCGGTGATTGCCAAAGAGGTAGGCAATGGTATTTCAGCCCCCATGGTGCGGCGGCTGACCGCAGCTGGAGTTGCGGCGGTGGATGTGGCTGGGGCCGGGGGCACCTCCTGGGCTCGGGTCGAGAGCGAGCGAGCGCAGGATGCCCACCAGCGGCGGCTGGGGCAGATTTTTGGCGAGTGGGGCCTGCCGACAGCCGAGTGCATTGTGCAGGCGCGGCAGGTGGCCCCGACGCTGCCCCTGATTGCCTCGGGGGGGCTGCGCCACGGGCTAGATGTGGCCAAAGCCCTGGCCCTGGGGGCCGACCTGGCCGGGCTAGCAATGCCGTTTTTGCGGGCGGCGAGTGAGTCGGAGGCCGCGACGGCTGACCTGGCAGAAGTGCTCATAGCCGAGATCAAAACGGTGCTGTTCTGCACGGGGCAGGGAACGCTGGCTGGGCTGCGATCAGCGGGTGTACTAGAGCGGTCATCTGCACCGTTTGGAGAGTAAAGACAACGCAATCACTGGTGCCAGGGGGGCAAGGTTTGCTTGTGCCGCATCGGCAAGACAACGTATTCCTTTTGGGCTAGGGCTACTCCTTTCTAGAGATAGATTGAGAGAATCTGCGATCGCCCTAGCCTAGTAAAAGCAACCTTAATAGAGGTCCAATAGTATGTCAGACGATAAAAGCAAGGCCAAAAGCAGCAGCGAAGAGCAAGATGGGTATAACACCCCCATTGATCCTGCCCAACGCCACACCGGTATGTACGAAGCTGGTGACGGCAAAGACGAAGCCCAACCTGAAGGCGGCAGCAGCAATACTGGCGTAGAGGGCGCTCCTAACCAGGGAACTGAAAAGCGCTAAAACCTCGCTTCTTAGAAGCCGATTTGGTAGTGGTGTTTTAAGAGCGATCGCAGCCCATGCGATCGCTTTTTTCATGGCCCGTGCCGAACCTACTCAGACCCCGTGGCCAGACCCAGTTCCGCCGTCAGCCAGTCGATAAACTGGCGGGCGGCGCGGCCCGAACGCCCATTGTGGCGGGTGGCCCACTGTAGGGCGCGGGCGGTCAGGTCGGCATCGGAGAGCGGAATCTGGGCCTGAGTAGCCAGGTGATGGACAATGGCCAGGTAGGTGGGCTGGTCGGCGGGCTCAAAGGTGAGGGTGAGGCCAAAGCGATCGCTGAATGACAGTTTTTCCTGCAGGGTATCCCAGGCCTGAACCTCGTCCTGGTCGCGGGGGCTGGGTCGTTCACTAAAGAACTCCCGCACCAGGTGGCGGCGGTTGGAGGTGGCATAGACCACCACGTTGACCGGGCGAGCGGTGGCGCTGCCCTCCAGCACCACTTTGAGCGCTTTAAACGTGTCGTCGTCCTCTTCAAAGGAGAGGTCGTCCACAAAGATAATGAATGTCTGCGGGCGCGATCGCAGGTCATTTACGATCTGTGGCAGGGCCTGGAGGTCGCCCTTGGCCACCTCCACCAACCGCAGCCCCTGGGGGGCATACTCGTTCAGCAGCGCCTTCACCAGAGACGATTTACCAGCCCCCCGGCTGCCGTAGAGCAGCACGTTGAGGGCTGGGTAGCCCTTGAGCAGGGCGAGGGTATTGTGCACTAGCTGCTGGCGAGGAACATCGTAGGCGGTGAGCTGCTCCAGGCGAATGGGGTCGGGTGCGGCGATGCCGTGGAGGGCTCCGTCGCGCCAGTTAAAGGCGCGGTACTGGGCCACCAGCCCGGCCCCGTGGCGGCGGTAGTGGGCGGCCAGCGCGGCGACGGCCTCGGCCCAGGGGGCCTGGACGGGCAGGGGCAGGGGGCTTGGCTCGGTTTCGGCTACGGCCCAGACCACGGGGGGCTCGGGCAGACGCGCGATCGCCTGCACCCAGCCAGCCACCCGTTCACCTCTGAGCTGGTAAAGCGCCTGCAGCTGAGTCAAATCGTGGCGAGCAGCGGCCACTAAGGCCGGGGCAAGGCAACTGAAGTCGTGACGCTGAGCCTGAACCGTAAAGGGGTTTTCGGCATAGGCCACTTGCCTCAGCAGGTGCGCGCCCCAGCTCAAGCCCGTGCTAGCCAGCGCTTGAAACCAGGCGGCATAGGTTCTCAAACTCAGGCCAGAATCGCCGCTTTCAAGCGCCTCAAGCAGCGCTAAAAAGGCCGTTCCCGCAGGCGTTTGCAGCGCCCCTCTATAGAGCAATAGCCCGTCGAGACGCTGGCGGTAGGCCTGCACGTCACCCTGGGCAACAGCTAACTCTTGCATGCGGTCAATGGTCCTTATCAGGCTGGAGGGACAGCACAGTATTTTAACGGCTTTGCCTATTGCCGGGGAGCCTTGAGGAGCTGGTGAGCCAAGGGGGTTGGAACAGTAGCTTACTTTCTACTAAACCTTAATAGTCCTGAAGGCATACATAGACCTCCTCCTTTAGCTCCCTAGCTCCCTAACTCCCTAGCTCCCCTGCCCAAGACAATAGATACTTTATCTATGCCGTCGAGCGCTAGGTCTCAATTTCGGCTTTCATGCGCTCCAGGGTTTGCTGCATCTGTTGAAACATCATATCGGGGGTCATGCCAAACTGACCCAGCTGGGTTTTGAGCTGTTCTACAGTCATTTGGGCCTGAAAATCTTCCGACAGTTCAAAGCGCTTCATAAAAATGTGGTAGCGGTCCATCATCGCTTCCATCTGGGCAATGTACATTTTCTTGCCCTCGCGGTCGAACTTGCCGTAGTTGCCCCCTAGCTGTACCAGCGACTGGTAATCCTGAAACAGCTGCATGGCCTCTTGCTGGACAATTTCTGAATCAAAAAATCCCATGGTATTTATGCGTCATAACGCCGAGAGCTAGTGTGATTGACCCGCTGTATTAAGTGGGCACCCAAAGCGGGTTGGGGTTTGAACGGTTTTGGTCTAATACTAAAAGCCTAAGGTTTCGGTGAGCGCCCGGCCAAGGGTAGATAACCCTACTTGTTCAACCCGTATCAGACGCTGGTGAAACCTGCCAATCCACTCGACATCTCTAGCCCAATTGATACCCCTATGATTGCAAGCCTGCACAGAGCCCTAGCGAGGGCGGAGCGGGGGCAGGTTAAAAAATTGAGATTTCGATTTTGTCGCTGGGCGTTAGAATCGTATAGCTGATTGACGCCACCCGCTGGGACGCCACCAGCACGCCGTACGTTCGAGAGAAACTCCATGTCACAAGGTCAAGGATTTGGGTTTGGGTTAGGCAAGATGAAGGAACTGACTGAAGCCTTCAAAAAAGCCCAGCAGATTCAAGAAGGGGCCAAGCAGCTGCAGGAAGAGCTGGAGCAAATGGAGATTGAAGGCGAGTCGGGTGGTGGTTTAGTCAAGGTGACCATGAGCGGTAACCAGGAGCCCAAGGGCGTGACGATCGCCCCCGAAGCCCTTACCGAAGGGGTCGAGGTGCTCTCTGACCTGGTGGCGACTGCGATGAAAGACGCCTACGAAAAATCGACTGCAACCATGCGCGATCGTATGGAGGTTCTTACCGGCGGCCTCAACTTGCCCGGCATGTAGGCCAAGAGCGCTATGACCACCCGCCTTTTATTCGTGTGCTTGGGCAACATCTGTAGATCGCCCTCGGCCGAAAACATCATGAATCATCTCATTGCCCAGCGCCAGCTGGGCGACGCGGTGGTGTGTGACTCAGCGGGCACCGCCAGCTACCACGTAGGCCATAGCCCCGATCGCCGTATGACCCAGGCCGCCAAGGCCAAAGGCATCGACCTGATCGGGCGAGCGCGGCAGTTTGAGGTCGCCGACTTCGAGCGCTTTGACCACATTCTGGCCATGGATCAGCAAAACTATCGCGACATCGCGGCCCTCGACCCCGCTAGTCAGTACGCCGATAAGGTGCATTTGATGTGCGACTTTTGCCGCACCCACTCCGATCGCGAGGTGCCCGATCCCTACTACGGTGGCCCCGAGGGGTTTGCCTATGTGATCGAGCTATTGCTCGATGCCTGTGAAGGGTTTCTCGACCACCTCGATCACCCTGTAGCGACGTCCCGCTAGCCCTCTGGTGACGCTGTGACCCCCAACGGCCCCGACTCCAGGCCTCTCTTTAAACGCCATCTCGCACCAAACCATTGGCGCTGGCGCGGTTTGTCATGGGCGCTAGGGGTATTGGGAGCCCTGGCGATCGCTACCCCAGCAGCGGCAGCGGAGGCGCTGCTGGTCTCCTTTGGCATTCTGGAGCGATCGATTCCGATCGCCGATTTAGAGCGGTTTGCGACGACCGGCGAGCTCACCCCCCAGCTCAGGGTTTACCGGCAACAGCTGCAAATTACCGACGAGCAGCTCAGCCAGATTCGCGAGGTGCTCGGCACCCCAGCGACGATTAGCCCGGTGGGGGTCGCTCAATTTCTCTATACCGAGCAGGGGATACTCCTGCTGGAGCAGATTAGCCGCGTGGTGCAAACCCCCGTGCGTCAGGCCAATGTGCAGGCCCTGCGAGGGGCGCTAATTCTGGCCGCCGCCGATCCCGAAGCGGGTCTGACCCTGCTCAACGTGCTCAAAACCTACCCCACTGTCGCCATTCGCATCGATTTGGCCGAGGGGCTAACGGTTGCCCAGGAGGTCAATGAGGCCATTTTGCAGTCCGAAGCCGCCTTCGAGCAGGTGCAGGCCTTGGCACAGCAAGAGGCCGAGGCTAACCCGGTCGATGTCGAGGCGCTGCTGCAACTAATAGAAAGCGAGCGTCGGTACAGCGTCGATCTGATTCAGGTAGTCGTGCCTGGCCTGCCAGGGCCGGCAGAGCTTTATCTGCCCCAGGGCGGTTCCAGCAGACCGACCCAAGGCTTTCCGCTGGTGGTGATTTCCCACGGGTTGGGGGGCACCCGCGACAGCTATACCTACCTGGCCGAGTACCTAGCCGCTGGGGGCATCGCGGTGGCTACCCTGGAGCACCCTGGCAGCAACGACCAGCAGCTCTCTGCCCTGCTGACCGGGCAATCGGATGCGGTGGTGCAAACCGAGGAGTTTCTGCGCCGCCCCCGCGATGTGTCGCTCACCCTCAATACCCTTGAACGACTCAACCGCAGTCCCTCGCTCTTGCAGAACCAGCTCGATATGAGCCGGGTGGGGGTGATGGGTCAGTCGTTTGGTGGCTATACGGCCCTGGCCCTGGCCGGGGCCAGATTTGATTTGGCTGGCCTAGGGTCGGAATGCCCCCCCAGTACCCTGTCTTTTAATCCATCTCTGCTGCTGCAGTGTCAGGCCGCGAATCTGGGCGATCCCCGCGGCACCCTGACCGACCTGCGGGTGAAATCGGTTTTTGTCATGAACCCGGTCGGTAGCGTTTTGTTTGGGCCGAGTGGCTACAGCCAAATCGACCGACCGGTGATGATCGTCTCGGCTACAGCGGACACCGTTGCCCCAGCTTATCCCGAGCAAATAATCCCCTATACCTGGCTGACCACTCCCGATCGCTACCTGGTACTGATTAGCAAGGGCACTCATTTCTCTACCGTTGGCGATGTGGCGACAGGCGACCAGCCGCTGCCCATTCCCCCCGAGATCATTGGGCTGAACCCTGAGATTGTATGGAACTACATGCAGGTGCTGGGGCTGGCCTATTTCAAGCTCACCCTGGAGGGCGATCAGCGGTTTCAGGCCGCCCTCACGCCCGCTTTTGCAGCCGCTTTAGCGATAGACCCCTACCTGCTAAGCTTGATTAGCGCCCAAACCCCCGGTTCAAACTCTGGACCTGTTCCCGCTCCGGGCGACGCCGGGCCCAGCCTTACCCCTACCCCTTAAGCATCAACCCATTTGCTATGCTCGCTGTTATGGTCTCTACGGCTAGTCCATCTAAAGCAATATCTCGTTTAGAGACGTCCGCTAGGCGGGCTGACCGCACTGTAGAAGAGTCCAGAAAAAGCATCGGTCGTGAATTAGAACACGCTAAAGCGGTATGAGTTTTGCTGCTGCATCGGCTGCCGTCATTGGCTGGCGAGAATGGGTCGCCCTGCCAGAATTGGGGATTCAAACCATCAAAGCTAAGATTGATACCGGGGCGCGATCGTCGGCGCTCCATGCCTACGCGGTCGAGCGGTTTGAGCACAACGGAAAACCCATGGTGCGCTTTCAGGCTCATCCCTTCCAGCGCAATGACGATGATATTGTTACCACCGAAGCGGTGCTGCTGGACGAGCGCCAGGTGCGCAACTCAGGCGGCCAGGTTGACCTACGCCCGGTGATCGAAACCCAGGTGCAGGTGGGCCAGGCGATGTGGGCCATTGAGCTGACCTTGACCAACCGCGATCAGATGGGTTTTCGCATGCTGCTGGGGCGACAGGCGGTGCGCCGTCGTTATCTGGTTGACCCAGGGCGATCGTACCTGCAACCTCTGCCCAAGCCGCTCTATTAATGCCTAACTACCGCTAAACTACCCCCGAGGATGTCTCCTGAAGCGCTATGAAAATTGCGATTTTGTCTAGGGATGCCACCCTCTACTCAACCCGGCGACTGATGCAGGCAGGGGAAGAGCGTGGCCACGACATGCAGGTGATTGACCACCTGCGCTGCTACATGAATATCACCTCTCATCAGCCTAAGGTGATGTACCAGAGCCAGCCCATTATTGGTATCGACGCAGTGATCCCCCGAATTGGGGCGTCGAACACCTTCTACGGTACGGCGGTGGTGCGCCAGTTTGAAATTATGGGTGTGTTTACGGCCAATACCTCGATGGCGATTTCGCGATCGCGCGACAAACTCCGGTCGTTGCAGATTATGGCTCGCCGCGGCATTGGCCTGCCCGTGACGGGCTTCGCCCACTCCACCAAAGACATCGACGGCCTGGTCGATATCGTCGGCGGGGCTCCCCTGGTGATCAAGCTGCTGGAAGGCACCCAGGGGATTGGCGTGGTGCTGGCCGAAACCCAGCAGGCCGCCAAGTCGGTTATTGAAGCCTTTCGCGGCCTCGACGCCAACATTCTGGTGCAGGAATTTATCAAAGAGGCGGGCGGCATGGATATCCGCTGCTTTGTGATCGGCGACAAGGTGGTGGCCGCCATGAAGCGCCAGGGTGCCCCCGGCGAGTTTCGCTCTAACCTGCACCGGGGCGGCTCGGCCAGCCGGGTGCGCCTCACCCCCGAAGAGCGCAGCAC
>JBARVK010000207.1:0-7237 GCA_049646225.1 Nodosilinea sp. | reverse complement strand
CGATGGACGACAACGTCTATATCGTTGCGTTTTGCATGCCTGACGAAATTAAAACCGTGGCCGAGAACGTGCGGCCGCTGCTGAATAAGTTTGGAGGCACCTGTTACATCTCTGATGTGATGGAAATTCGCTCGGTTAAGTGTGTAGCGTCGTTATAGAGGACAGGATGATGGCTAGCGACCTGAGGACAATCGATCGCCGCGAACTGTTGAAACTTGGCGGCGGACTGCTAGGACTTGTTGCCGGAGGAAGCCTGCTGGGGCCATCAAAGTCGGCGACGGCGGCGGATTTGGCAGGGGTTGACCTATCCATGCCAAGTCCTCAAGAGGCGCTCGATCGCCTGATACTGGGTAACCAGCGATTTACCCAGCACCACCTGGAACACCCCGATCAGTCGGAAGCGCGAGTTAGGGAACTGACCCAGGCTCAGCACCCCTTTGCTACGGTACTGAGCTGTGCCGACTCGCGAGTGACCGCCGAAATTGTATTCGACCAGGGCTTGGGCGACATTTTTGACGTGCGGGTGGCGGGCAATATTGCCACCCCCGAAGTGGTGGGCAGCCTTGAGTACGCCGTAGAACTGCTAGGTACACCTTTGCTAATGGTGTTAGGCCACGAGCGCTGCGGCGCGGTGACGGCGGCAGTTGAAAATGGCCCCTTGCCGGGTCAGATCGGTACGTTTGTCGATGCTATCTTACCGGCGGTCGATCGGGTCAAAGGGCAGCCGGGCAATGCGGTAGACAATGCGGTATCGGCCAACGTGTGCTATCAGATGGAGCAACTGATGCGATCGCCGTTGGTGCGCGATCGCATCCAGTCGGGGCAGCTCCAGATGGTTGGTGCTCGCTACGACCTCGATACTGGCACTGTCACCTTAGTCACTTGATTGCCGTAAGCGGCTACCCCAGCCGCCCTAGCAAGTGGTCGCCCACGCGCAGGGCATTGGCGATTATCGTTAGGGCATTCCCCACGCTGGCGCTGGAGGGCATGAAGCTGCTGTCAACCACGTAGAGGTTGTCGAGGTCGTGGGCGCGGCAGTGGATATCCAGCACCGAGCTAGCCGGGTCGGTGCCCATGCGGCAGGTGCCGCTCTGGTAGGCCATCACCGACAGGGGCACTTCACCGCGGGGGTGCAGGCCCGATCGCGAAAACAGGCTGCTGTCTTTTTCGACGGCTTTAAGCACGTCGAGCCAGCGGTACACCAGGCGATCGTGGGCTTCGGCATTGTTGGCGGTAAATGCTACCGAAAGCTTGCCGTCTTTGACCGTCACCCGGTTTTTGGGGTCGGGCAGTACCTCGGTCATCGCCCACCAGGCGATCGATCGCGTGGCCAGCTGCTTGAGCCCAAAGTTGGGCATAAATTTGGTCACCAGCGAGAGCACCGGGGGCGATTCGGCGAAAATTGCGTCTTGCAGCACCCCGCCCATATTTTGGACGTGGCCCATGGGGTAGTCGACCTGGCTGTCGCCCCAGTAATAGTCATTCACCCCCACCGATCGCGGAAATTTGCCCGAGTTAGACTGGGCCGTGACCTGCACAATCGAACTCATCTGCACCTTCATCAGGTTGCGGCCCACCTGGTCAGAGCGATTTGCCAGCCCGTTGGGGTGCTTCTCGTTGGCCGATCGCAGCAGCAGGGCCGCCGAATTCACCGCCCCGCAGGCCAGCACAATGATGTCGCCCAAAAATAGATAGGGCTGACCGTTGATACTGGCCTGCACGCCCCTGGCGGCGGTCCCCGAGGGGTTGGTCAACACTCCCGTCACCTGGGCCGAGGTTTTGAGCGCAACGTTGCCAAAGTCTAGGGCCGGGGCAACTCCAAACACTTCGGCATCGCCCGTGGGGTCATCTTCCCGCAGCGACAGCGACATCGGCAGCGGGTAGGGATGACAGCCCTGCTTGGCAATGCCCTCGACTACGGGCTGAATGGTGGGGTCGTGGGCGATCGCCGGATAGGTAAACTCACTGCTGCGCGGCGGCTCCGTCGGGTCTACGCCGCTCTGGCCATGCACCTGGTACATCGCTTCAGCCTCGGTGTAGTAGGGCTCAAAATCGCTGTACCTGAGGCACCACTCGGGCGAAGGGCCGTCCTGGTGGTTCACCGCCGCAAAGTCTTTTTCGCGCATGCGCTGCAGGGCTGCCCCGTAGATTTTGGTATTGCCGCCGATCGCGTATTCCATCTGCGGCGTAAATGGTTCCCCATTCTCGTCGTACCACTGCTCGGGGGCGTGGTAGCGCTGCTTCTGAAAAATATCTACGTCACTGATGTTTTGCTCCTCCAGGGGCATAGCGTCGCCCCGCTCTAGCAGCAAAATCCGCTTGCCCGATGGTGCCAGCTTGCGGGCCAGAGTGCCACCCCCCGCCCCGGTGCCAACAATGATCACGTCATAGTGCTGGTCGTCGATAATCATGGCGGGTTCCTCACGGGATCGGCTTTAACGGGCTGGGGATTGGTGGGCAGTGCCCACCCTACGGGAGCTTAACTACAAAAGCCTGACTGCTAAGCCACGGCAAACCCGGTGTGGGGTCTAACTGAAGGCTCTTGAAATCCTAGGACAATGTCTGCTTCGGGTATACCTGCTGCCACAAGCTCGGTAGCAATACCATCTTCTGTGCCATCGCGTTGCACCCAAACTTTGCCATCGCGAATTTCAACATGAATTAGGCAACCGTGGTGGTGACGTTGATCATTCCACCCTTCAGAGAGAATGACGTATTGGTCAGTGTCAGTGTCAAAGGCAGCAAGATTTCGGACATCTACGTTAGCGTAGGCAATATGCGTGTAGGGAGTTAGAACGTCACGAATGGTCTGGCGGTAGCCTTCTAAGGTATCCATCGAGTGATTACCTCTTGCTCAGGATTGAACGATAAAAGTTTAACGACATTCCGTTCTAAAAGCATTTTGCCAATTTCTTCCTCAAATAAATCGAGGTAAACAGCCTCTCGAATCGCTAAATACAGTGTTCTGTCCGGTTCCGTTAAGCTCAGGGCATTTTGATAAAGTACAAACTGACCTAGGGCATTTTCTAAATCACGGATTTCTGAGGCACCCACAAAGCTCTTAATCTCAACAGCAATTTTGTCGGAGCCTTTTTCCGCAGCCAGCAGCTTTTCAGCACCTAAGTCAATAAACAAATCCTTTTTGCCTATACGCAAACTCAACGGATCCTGGGTAATCGTCCATCCGTCCTTAATTAGGGCAGTTTTGACAGCGTCATGGTAGATGTCCTTTGCAGGCATAATGATCTTTGTTAACGCAGAGCTTGCCTGAGCAGATCCCAGGATTCTTGAGCAGGCGTAGGCCGTCTGAGACAGCATATAAAAACCCTGGGATCTTATTAGGTGCCTCTACTGCCATACGTAGATCAAGATAAACAAGATAATCCAGATCACATCGACAAAGTGCCAAAACAGCGAGGTGGCCGCGACGCCAAACTCGCCGCCCGCGTAGTTATTGGGCAAAAACGATCGCCCCAGCATAATTCCCTGCAAGAGCACCCCGGTCATCACATGCAGGCCGTGGAAACCGGTCAGCAGGTAAAAGGTGCCGCCAAACACGCCGTCGGTAAAGCCAAAGGGCAGCCCCATCCACTCTACCGCCTGGCCGTAGAGAAAGAAGCTGCCCATGGCCATGGTCAGCAGCCAAAAGGCGCGAAAGCCCCAGAGGTTTTCTCTATGCAAAAACCGCTCGGCAAAATAAATCACAAAGCTGCTCGACACCAGCACGATGGTATTGATCAGCGGTTCGCGCACTTCCAGGCCCTCAACCCCAGCCGGTAGCCAGTCGGTGATGTTGGTTTTGTAGACGGTGTAGCCCACAAAGAAGCTCAAGAAAATCACGCTTTCTGACAGCAGAAAGACGATGAAGCCAAACATGCGGTGGTCTTCTTCTTCGTGCTCGGCGGCGTGGGGGCTGTGGGTGTTGAGGGTGGGGTCGAGGTTAGCTGTGCTCATTGATCAACTCTCCAGCGGGGTTGTTGGCAACTAGGGGTTCGTCGGAGCCGTAGCCGTAGGGGCCAGACACCACAATCGGGATTTCTTCAAAGTTTTCCACCGGCGGCGGCGAGGGAATTAGCCATTCTAGGCCGATCGCATTCCAGGGGTTGGCCGGGGCGCGCTTGCCCAGCACCCACGAGCTGATCATATTGAGAATAAAGGGCAGGGTCGAAACCCCCAGCAAAAAGCCGCCCAGGCTGGCAATCACGTTCCAGTAGGCAAACTCGGGGTCGTAGGAGGCGACGCGGCGGGGCATGCCCATCAGCCCCAGGGGATGCATGGGGAAAAAGTTGAGGTTGACGCCGATGAAGGTGAGGGCAAAGTGCAGCTTGCCCAAGCCCTCGTAGTACATGTGGCCGGTAATTTTGGGGAACCAGTGGTAGATGGCGGCGTAAACCCCCATCACCGTGGCCCCGTAGATCACGTAGTGGAAGTGGCCCACCACAAAGTAGGTGTTGTTGACGTGAATGTCGAAGGGCACCGCTCCGAGCATAACCCCCGTAATGCCCGCAAACAAAAAGCAGACCAGGCCGCCCAGGGCAAACAGCATGGGGGTGTCGAGCCGCAGCTTGCCGCCCCACACCGTGGCCACCCAGGCAAACACCTTCACCCCCGTGGGTACCGAGATCAGCATAGTCGAGAACATAAACAGCATCCGCATCCAGCTGGGGGTGCCGCTGGCAAACATGTGGTGCACCCACACCATGGCGCTGAGTACAGTAATGATCACCGAAGACACCACGACAAACTTGTAGCCAAACAGGGGCTTGCGGGCGTAAACCGGAAAGATCTCCGAGAAAAAGCCAAACACCGGCAGAATGATGACGTAAACCGCCGGGTGGGAGTAAAACCAAAAGAAGTGCTGATACAGCACCGGGTCGCCGCCTTTAGCTGGGTCAAAGAAGCTGGTGCCTGCGGTTAAATCGAGCAGCAGCATCACCGCCCCCGCCGTCAACGAGGGCAGCCCAAACAGCTGAATCATCTGGGCGCTGAGCACTGTCCAGCAAAAGGCGGGCATTCTGAACCAGCCCATGCCCGGTGCCCGCATGCGAAAAATGGTGGTGACGAAGTTGACCGCCCCCATAATCGACGACACCCCGGAGAGCGCCACCGCTAGCAGCCACAGCACCTGCCCATTGATCAGATTGCCGGTGGGGTTTTGCAGGCTGACCGGGGGGTAGGCCCACCAGCCCGACTGCGACGGCCCGCCGGGGATAAAAAAGCTGGCCATCAGCAGGGTGCCAAACACAGGCACCAGCCAAAAGGCGGCGGCATTCAGCCGGGGAAAGGCCATATCCCTGGCCCCAATTTGCAGGGGCACCAGGTAGTTGGCCAGGCCGTTGAGCACCGGAAAGGTCCACATGAACAGCATGATGGTGCCGTGCATGGTGAATAGGGCGTTGTAGACGGTGCGATCGACCAGGTCGGCCTCGGGGGTGATCAGCTCGCCCCGCATGACCATGGCCAGCAGCCCACCAATCAGAAAGAACACAAAGGCGGTGACAATGTACTGAATGCCGATCACCTTGTGGTCGGTGCTGAAGGTGAAAAAGCGCTGCCAGTTGTTGGGGGCACCGGGGAAGGGCTGACCGCTCTTGGCGGCGATCGCCTCTAACGACGCATTACTCATAGCTACTGTCCTCAGCGCTGGCGTAGTTGACACGGGGGGGTGGGGCGGGCTCAATCGACTTCCAGCCCAGGCTGATGGGGCGCTCCACCGACTTACTGAACTCGCGGTAGGCCCGGTTGTCGGCCACGGTGAGGGGCCGCTCGGCGGCATCGGCCAGCCACTGCTGATAGGCCTCGGCTGACTCAACCACCACCGTGCCCTGGTTGGCGGCGAAGTAGGTGCCGCTGTAGTCAGAGTCGCGCAGGCGGTAGCGCCCCTCGCGAATGGGGGTAAAGCCAAAGTCGATGGAGCTACCGGGAATCACGTCCTGCTTAACGCGAAAAGCGGGGATGTAGAACCCGTGCAGCACATCCTCAGAAATCAGCTCCAGCCTGGCCCGCTCGTTCACCGGCAGGTGCAGCTCGGTGCTGGTGATGTTTTGGTCGGGGTAGTAAAACTCCCATGCCCACTGGCGAACGTGAACTTCGATCGGGGTTTTTTCGGGCACCGCTGGCAGGGTCGCCGCCTCGGCGGGGGGCATCAGGCCCAGGCTAGGCACGTGCTCCATGTGCGACCTCGGGCCGAGAATGGCCATTTGGTCGTAGATCTGGTAGCTGTAGGTGGCAATCCAGATCACCAGCCCCAGGGGAATCGTGGTCCAGAGAATTTCGACCAGCAGGTTGCCCTCCACCGGGGGGCCGTCGCTAGTGTCGTACTTGTCGGCCCGCTGAAACAGCACCGAGTAGAGCAGCGCCGCCGATACCCCAATAAAGATAAAGCTGCCGATGGTAGTCAAAAAGCCAAACAGATCATCCACCAGCAGAGCCTCGGCTGAGGCCTGGGGCGGCATCCATAGGTAGGCCTGGCGACCTACCCAGCGGCTGACGGCGGCATCGGCGACGAGCAAGGCGACGAGCTGCGCCACTGTGCGAAAGGAAAGGCTGCGGGGTTCTTTCTGTGTTGTCGGTGTCGTCATAGCGCTGTCCTCTAGAGCTGATTGGGGCTAGCGCCCGATCGCAGCAGTTGATCTGCCGTCACATGTACCCCAAACTCGCCGCCCAGGTGAGCCCCCAGGGTGCCCTGGGCAAACATCAGCGCAAAAACCAGCAGCCCCACTAGGAGATAGCTCCACTGCACCTGGCGCGCCCGGTCTGGCCGCCAAACGTAGCGCTGGAACCCGCGCCAAATACTCATCACCACAATCAACGTCAGAATCAACACGCCCCCGAGGCCGTGCCAGATCATGGTGTCTTTAAACCCCAGCCCCCAGGCGCTGACGCCCTCTACCGCCATATCCGCCATTAAAATCTCGTAGAAACCCGCCGCCACGGTAAAAAAGGTGATGATGGCGGCCGCCACCATGTTGTACCAGCCCACGTCGAACAGATTAGAGCGCGTTGCTGGAATCGCCAAAAACTTAAACACCCGCTTCTCCAGCGGAAACAGCGCCCCCACAATATCAAACCCGATCGCCACAATAAACAGACCCAGCGTCAAATGCACCAGGTTGGGGTGAATAGGAATGCTGTAGGGCAGATTGTTGGCTCCTACGCTGGCCGTTAAAAAACTCGTCATTACAGCAGCCCTCCACGGGTAGCTTCTACCACTGGTTCGCTGTGCAGCCCGTAGACC
>JBARVK010000206.1:0-5454 GCA_049646225.1 Nodosilinea sp. | reverse complement strand
CCCTGTGCGTGGGCCTGTTTGGCCAGCTCGATGTGATCGGCACCGGGCTGAGTCGGGGCAACCAGATCATGGTGCAGATCTTTGGCATTGGCGTTGCCGCTGTGTGGACCTTTGGCCTGGCCTGGGTGGTGCTGACCCTGGTGAATAAGGTCTACCCGCTGCGCATTTCTCTGGCGGAGGAAAACATCGGCCTCAACGTCTCGGAGCACAACGCCAAAACCGAAACCTATGACCTGTTTCAGATCATGGATTACCAGGCCAAAACCAATGACCTAAGCCTGCGGGTGCCCGTGGAACCATTCACTGAGGTGGGGCACATCGCCACTCGCTACAACCAGGTGATCGACGCCTTTGAAAAGCGCCAGAACCAGAGTGTGGAAGACCTGGCCCACATTTACTACGTCACCGAGGCGATCGTGGCGGCGGTGGAGACCCACAGCTTTAAGGCCAACAATCTGGGCATTGATGAGGTAGCCGAGCGATCGGATGAACTGGGGGCACTGGCCCGCGCCATTCAAACGGTGGTAGGAATCGTGGAACAGCGGGAGCAAGAAATTGCTGAGCTAAAGCAGCAGTCAGATAAGCAGCCAGAGGCAGTTGATCAGGGCTAATGGTAGTGTGCAGCTTTGATATCCCGTAGGTTGGGTGGCGCGATAGCAAAACCCAACAGACCCCAAATTATCGGGCCGTGTTGGGTTTCCACTGCGTTTCACCCAACTTATGTTGGAGATGCGTCAGGTATTTTCACTGAAGAACTTCCCAGGTGTTTTTGGGTGGGACGGGGCTAACAATATTACCCAAGATGGTGCCGGTGCCTTGCATGCAGCCAAAGTTGGGTCGTTGGGCTGCTTCTACGGTTTGGGGTGAGGGGACTGTAATTTTGGGAAGCTCGGCTCAAGTAAGCCATATCGAGGTCAGCAGCGTAAAAGACAGCCTTTGGGAGAACTCTTCAGGGAAAGCAAATTTTGGGGTAATGGGGTTGTTTGGGTGCCATCCTCTAACTCAGCCACATGGCGTAGTTCGGCTGTCCGCAGCCATGACGCCCGCTCCAAGCGGGCACTATGAGCAAGTGGCACTCTATAAACTCGCCGCTTTACGCAATAGAAGAACACCGTTGCAATAAACATGTCCATGCAAGACCGCAAAAAGGCATCCCATGACCGCTTGTCCGCCAACCAGACCGGGCAAAAGCCCCGCCCGCCTCAACTGTCTGACAACCTCACTGAGCAGCTAGTTCAAGCAGAAATTGATCGGCAGTTTATGGCTTTATCTGACAAAGTGAGACCCTTTTTGAGACGAGCAGACATTATGAGCTACTCCCTCAATCGGTTGCCAGCGCTCTACGCCACCACCAATCGGGGGCGTCAAAAACAAGTAGAGCAAGCCTACGATGTTCTCTATCCCCAAATGGAAGCTGTGGTACGTCAGGCGATCGCAGCGGTGCTCCACGATCCGTTGCGAACAGGCCACGATAGTTGGCAACCTAAGGAGCAAGAGAAGGCAGAACAAATTCTCCTTGAACTCAGTGATCTTTTGCAAATCGAGTGCGGCTGGGACGACTTGGTGAAGGTCGTGAGACATCGCCTGCTCCAGGCTGCTCGGGGAGAGTTTTACATAGATTCAGTAGAGTTTATGGATTGGGAACAGCATCCTCTCCACCACAAATAGTCGGGTCAAATTTTTCGTCACCTGTCACAACCTGGGTGGCAAGTAAAGCATAGCCGGGCCGATGTTCACAATTTTGATGAGAACTCTCGATATGCTGTGAACTTGGCCTTAGACGATTGTCGTTCACCGCGAGGAAAAGGCATGCTTGGGTCAAGGCAGACCTACTGCTTTTCTCACCTATAACAAGCTCTTATTGACAAATTGCCCCCGGTGCCTCGCGCTTCGGGGGTTAGTTAATGGGTTGTGCTCGCCGCCCACCCTCCAGTGCTGGCCAGGGGTAGGGGACAACCTAATTCTTAAGACTCTAGGACTTGGGCGATCTAATGGTGACAAGCGCTAATCGCCCATCTGACTGCGCTAGAAATTCAGCGTTAGGATGGCTCTAGGCCAGTCAGGCTAGACTGTTTAACCTGGGTGTGTATGGGCACTAGCCCAAATCCCCGGTTGCAAAGCAATAACGTCACGCAAAGGTTCACTGCTCCCATGCCCAATGCCCACCGCGCTTTTCAAAGCCTACAGGACGACAAAAATGGCTACAAATCCTTTGAAATGCCGGGGGCAAAACCCCACTACAACCCCGATCGCCCCGGCCAGGTCGAGCACATTGCTCTGGATCTCAGCCTCGATCTGGAGCAAAAGATCTGCAAGGGCACCTGCAGCATTCGGATTAACCCGGTGAGCGATGGTCTCGACAGTTTGGTGCTCGACGCGGTCAACCAGCAGATTGAGTCGGTTCAAGTAGACGGGGTCGAGCAAGCCTTTGACTACGACGGTGAACGGCTGCACATTCGTCTAGAGCCTCCGACGGTGGCCGGGGAGACCTTTGCGGTGGCGATCGCCTACCGACTGGTGCAGCCCGAGCGCGGCATTTACTTCATTGGCCCTGACCAGCACTACCCCGACAAACCCGTACAGGTGTGGACCCAGGGCGAAGACGAAGACTCCCGCTTCTGGTTTCCCTGCTTCGACTATCCGGGCATGCTCTCCACCTCAGAGATCACGGTGCGGGTGCCGAGCGCTTACCAGGTGGTCTCCAACGGCGAACTGGTGGACACCACCGAAGACGGTGACCACAAAATTTTTCACTGGCACCAAAAACAGGTGCACCCCACCTACCTAATGGCCCTGGCCGTAGGCGAGTTCGACGTCATTCAAGACCAGTGGCAAGACATTCCCATTACCTACTACGTCGAGAAAGGCCGCCAAGACCAGGGCCAGATCACCATGGGCAAAACGCCGCGCATGGTGGAATTTTTGAGTGAAAAGTACGGCTACAAATATGCCTTTCCCAAGTACGCCCAGGTGTGCGCCGCCGACTTTATCTTTGGTGGCATGGAAAATACCTCGGTGACGATCTTGACCGATCGCTGCTTGCTGGATGAACGGGCTGCCCTGGACAACCGCAACTCTGAATCGCTGGTGGTGCACGAGCTGGCCCACCAGTGGTTTGGCGACCTGCTGGTGATCAACCACTGGAGCCATGCCTGGGTAAAGGAGGGCATGGCCACCTACTCCGAAGTGATGTGGACCGAGCAGGAGTACGGCCCGGACGAGGCGGCCTACTACCGCCTGGGCGAGGCTCGCAGCTACCTAGACGAAGACAAAAGCCGCTACCGTCGTCCCATGGTGACGCACATCTACCGGGAGGCGATCGAGCTCTACGATCGCCACATCTACGAAAAAGGGGCCTGCGTTTACCACATGATTCGCGCTGAGCTGGGGGATGCCTTGTTCTGGAAGGCCATCCACACCTTTGTGCAGAGCAACGCCCACCAGACGGTGGAAACCATCGACCTGCTGCGGGCGATCGACCGGGCCACGGGCCGCAACCTGCGCCCCCTGTTTGACCAGTACGTGCTGCGCGGCGGTCACCCCGACTACAAAGTCGCCTACAGCTGGGATGGTGACAGCAATCTAGCCAAGCTCACCGTCACCCAAACCCAGGCCAAGGACGGCGACACCAGCAGCAGCAGCGGTCTGTTTGACCTGCGCATCCCTATCGGCTTTGGCTATCTGGAATCAGAAAACTCCCCCCAGCCCGAGGTCAAAGCCTTCACCGTGCGCATCCACGAGCGCGAGCAGGCGCTGTTTTTCCCGCTGGAGAAAAAGCCCGACTTCATTAGCTTTGACGTGGGCAACCACACCCTCAAGACCGTCGAGCTAGAGTATCCGGTGGCGGAGCTCAAGGCCCAGCTGAAGCACGACCCCGACCCGCTGTCGCGGATTGAGGCGGCGATCGCCCTGGCCAAGAAAGGCAACCTCGAAGCCGTCACCGCCCTCAGCGCAGCTCTGCTCGACGAACCCTTCTGGGGTGTGCGGTCCGAAGTGGCCGAGCAGCTGGCCTCAGTGAAGCTTGACCAGGCGGTTGAGGGGTTGCTCAAAGGGCTCGAAGACCCTGAGGCTCGCGTGCGCCGTGCCGTGGTGGAGGCCCTTGGCGACATCAAAACCGTTGGTAGCTACAAGGTGCTCAAGGGCGTGGCCCAGCAGGGCGACCCCAGCTACTACGTCGAAGCCGCCGCCATTCGATCTTTGGGTAAAGTGGGTGCAGCCGATCTAAACGGCAGATCCAAAGCCAAGAAAACCCTGAAGCTGCTGGAGAGCATTCTCAAGGAGCGCCAGGGCTGGAATGAAATGGTGCGGTCGGGGGCGATCGCCGCCCTCAGCCAGTTCACATCCTCTGAAGAGGCGCTGGATCTGGTGCTGAAGTACAGCGAAATTGGCACTCCGCAAGCCCTGCGGCTAGCGGCCATCCGCGCCCTGGGAGCGATCTCAAAGGCCCAGAGTAAGCCCAACCTGGAGCGAATTCTGGATCGACTGGATGCGATCGCCCACGAAAGCTTTTTCCTTACCCAGGTCTCTGCCGTATCTGCCCTGGGCAGTGTGGAGTCGGCCCGGACGATCGGCATTCTGCAATCGCTGGCCGATTACACCCCCGACGGTCGGGTGCGCCGCCGGGCCCAGGAAGCCGTGCAGTCGGTGCAAAAAGCGATTGGCAAAGACAAAGCGGTCGAAAAGCTGCGCCAGGAAGTCGACGACCTGAAAAAGGCTAACCAAGACCTCAAGAGCCGCCTCGAAACCCTGGAGGCCAAAGCACAGTAGTCTCAGCCGCCGCGTTTGCACCCTGTTTCCCCTTAACAGTTCTGGGCAAAATACGACCTTCAGAGCTGAGACCTGCTCGAACGCTCTTCCCCGTAACCTTAATCCTTAGTCTCTCTGTGTAATCTGTCATCATGCCTGAGCCAGTCTTGCCCATTCCCCCCTGCTTTGACCCAGAAACCGTTGGCGAGGTTTGGTCGGTGCCCTACCAGCAGCGGGCGATCGAGGCCAAAGCCTGGGCCGTCACCCACGGCCTGACCCCCGCCAGCGAAGACCGCCGCCGCCTCTGCCTGCTGCTCATCGATGTGCAGAACACCTTTTGCCTGCCGGGCTTTGAGCTATTTGTGGGGGGGCGATCGGGTCAGGGCGCGGTGGACGACAACCGCCGCCTGGGCGAGTTTATCTACCGCAACCTGGGGCAGATCACCACCATTACTGCCACCCTCGACACCCACCAGGCCATGCAGGTGTTTCACCCCTACTTTTGGGTCGATGCCGAGGGCGAAAATCCACCGCCGATGACGCTGATTCACTACGACGATGTGGTGCAGGGCAAGTGGCGGGTTAACCCGGCTGTGGCCGCTAACCTATCCTCCCGCCGCGATCTGCAAGAGTACGCCCTGCACTACACCAAAACCCTCGATGATCGGGGCAAATATCCCCTCACTATCTGGCCCTACCACTCAATGC
>JBARVK010000205.1:0-11295 GCA_049646225.1 Nodosilinea sp. | reverse complement strand
GACTACCACCGCGACATTGAAAAGCTAGCCGTCCAGATCTACGAGTCGGGGTGGGAATTTAACCAAATTGTCTGTCTGGCCAAGGGCGGGCTGCGCATCGGCGATACCCTCTGTCGCCTGTTCGATGTGCCGCTTGCCATTTTGTCCACAGCTTCCTACGGCGGAACCGATGGCCGCACCCGGGGAGCGATCACGTTCTCCCGCGATTTAAGTATGACGACCCCCAGTCTGGGCAGCCAGGTGCTGATCGTCGATGACCTGGTCGACTCCGGCTACAGCCTCAAGAAATCCCTGGCCTGGCTGCACCACAAGTACGGCTTCTATATCGAAGACCTACGCACGGCGGTGCTGTGGTACAAGGCCGAATCCATTGTCAAACCCGACTACCACGTAGTCTACCTGCCCGACAATCCCTGGATTCACCAGCCCTTTGAGCGCTACGAAACGATGACCGCCGCCGACCTGGCCGCTAGTTATCAACCCGAGCCGGCTTCTTAATCAAGGCGATTTTGAGCGGGACAAGCTGAGCCGGGACCGCCGCCGCCTCGGGTTCCCCGTAGAGACGCTGGTAGCCCCAGTAGCCCGCCAGCAGAGTGACCAGGGTCAGAGAGGCAATTCCTCCGCCTGGTACAGTTTCATCTATTGGCTCAGTCAGCAGGCGGGGACATCGCCAGCGCTAGCGTCGGTTTTAGCGGCTTTTAGAGCCACCGAGGCAATGGTTAACGTTAGCCTGGCCTGCTCCAGATCAGACAGCGAGTCCCAGTCGGTGGCTGGAATCGCCCGCAGGTTTAGCTCCAAAATTTCGCCCCGGCCATCGCGCAAAGAGTAGGCCAGGGGGCGGGCTAGCACCGCTAGGTCATCGCTATTCCAACTGGGTAAACTATCGCCCACGCACTGCACCAGCTGATCAATCAGCGGCTGACCGCTGCGAGCCAGGGTCGTCGCCGATGCCGCTAGCTGCTGCAAGCGCTCAGCGGGCAGCCGTTCCTGAAACTGATGCAGCTGTTCAAGCACCGAGGTAACGATCGCCCGACCCAGGTCTAGACGGGGCTGAGCTGCCGTTTGCGCTTCGTCCATTTGGGTTGTGATTTGGGCCGCTAGGGTTTGCCATCCGGCGGCGATCGCAGGGCTGAGGTCGTCATCCGCCAGAGCCTCAAACTCGGCCTCTAAACGAGTCAGATAGCCCTCGACCTCTGGATCCTGCGGCTGCCAGGGGTAGGCCGGTTCAGACTGCAAAATCGTAGCGAGCAAATCGTGTTCGACGGCCATAGCAGACTCAGAGGCAGAATTGAGATGATCGGATGGCTGGGTCATAGCATTATCTACAGATGCACAAAGGAATTAACGGTACCTGATGTCAGTGGATACAGGGCGGCACGAGGGGATTCCGTACGGAATGAACATTTTGCCAATTTTTCTAGCAGAGCGGTGGAGATTTGGGGCTACCCTCCAGGGTAAATTCCATCAGTTCACCCTCCTGACTACCAAACCTGATGGCCGTCCCGACGCCTAGGCGCACTTCGCTGCGGTGCACCAGCTGCCAGGTATCACCCTCACGGTAATAAGAGCCATTGCGAGACATATCGCGCAGGTAGTAACAGGTTTCTGGCACCCCCTGCTCAAACTGAGTGCGGCTAAAAATTTCGGCGTGCTGCCCCGACACCCAGGGTTCTAAAATGACCAGGTCGTTGTCGGGCAGTCGGCCCACCCGCAGATAGCCATCGTAGAGTCGCCACATGCGGGAGGGATTGTTGAGGCAGCGCAGCACCACCGACTGGCTTGACGGAAAATCTTGTCCAGGCAGCTGGGTCACCGCCAGGCCAACTTCGTGCAGCAGGTATCCGTCAAACTGGGGATGCTGATAGAGCACCGGCAACGTCCAGGCCGCATGGTTGAAACGGTAGGCCGCCAGCAGATGCTGTCGGGCCAGGGCTACGGCCTGGGCGATCGGCTGACGATCGGCCAGGCCCCGGGCCAGCACCTGAATAAAGCTCAGGGCCTCGTGGTCGGCAATGGAGTCGCGCATGGCCAGGACCGCCGGTACGCCGTGGTGCAGCAGCACCTCCGCTAGGCTGCTGCGGGGAATCACCTGCTGCTGAAGCAGGTCGGGCTGTGCCCCCCAGCAGGTGTTGAACACCGCCAGGCGAATGCCGTTGGGGGCTAACCCCTGGGCGAGTTCGGTACCGCTTAGGCTGCCCCCTTTACGCAAAAACAGCAGGCCGCCATCGGGGGCAGGTACTCCGTGACCCGCATAGAAAAACACGTTGAAGTACCCAGTTTCCAAGGCTTTAAGTAAGGTTTTAGCATCGGGTTCGACCAGCGTTTGCACCTGGCAGACCACGGGGCTGGCCCCCTGATAGCTGAGGCGAGAGGCACTCAGTTCTAGCAGCTGCTTGAGAGCTTCAGCCTCCTGGGGCAGCTGCAAAACATTCTCCCCCCCCTCAGCACTGCCCGGGTCGTCCTGGCCCAGCACCAGCAAAATACGCAGAGAATTGTCCAGTTCAGCCTCCAGCAGCGGTCCTACGGCGCTGGCAGTACGACTAAACAGCACCTGTGGCCCCAGAGATAGGGCTGGACAGCCGGGCTGGGGCTGCATAATTTCCCAGGGTAAGCTAATCAGCTCAGGTGGTCGCACCTCTAACCGCAGCCTGAGCGGCTGGTTTTGGCCAATGGCCATACCTAAGCTACGCTCCAGGGTCTGGCGAATCGGGCCGTCAAACAGCCAGTCCCACAGGCTAACCCCCATGCCCTGCATCAGTCGCCCCGTTTTGCTTCCCGTTTCGGCTGTGGGGGCGACCCGATCGAGCAGATCGTCGAGATGAAACTCGGGCACGTAGGCAGAGGGCACATGGGGCACCTGGGGCAGGCCCCGCAGCGAAAAAAACTGTTGCCAATTTTCCCAAAGCTGGGCCATTTGGCTATCCCAAAGGCGATCGTGGTGGGCATAACCGCCTGGAAACGGACTTTCTAAGACCCAAATGGCATAGTGGTTGGAGTCAACCTGGGTGAGGCGATCGATGGCAAGGCTGAGGGTGAGAGCATTGGACGACAGCATAGGCAGGCCGGAGATCAACAGGGCCAAAAAGCAAGCAAAGTAGATGTAGAAACCAGAATAAGCCGGTTATGGCAGGCAGCGACTCGCTTGGGCTGGGGTGACCAACTCTAAGAAAGCCGCCGATCTATATAATTGGCGGGTTTGTACCCAGCCCTCGCCTCCGGGGGCGGCCAGCTGCTGGCTCAGGTTAGGATCCGCAGCCGGGATGGGGGGCTGGTTAGTCTCCTGAGGCCGCTGGTCTAAGGATGCTCCAGACGGAATCGAACAGACTCTCAGCCGTACCCAGTCCTCATCGTCAGCCGTAGTTTGGCGGCTGACCACCCTCAGTACGCTACCTGTCGCCACAGCTGACCCCGCTGCCGAGTTGGAGGGTGCTCCAGGGGCGTTGGTTTGCCCAGCGTTGGCTGGGGTATTTAGCTGCGATCGCAGCACCAAACCGCCCGATTCGAGGCCGGCGATAGCGGCCTGCTGCGACTGCCAATAGGACCCTACGGCCACATCTACAGTAGCAGCCAGGGCAGCGGCGGGCAGGGGTTGTCCCGTCAGGGCGGCGACTGACCAATTCGCCTGCAAAGGCCGTAGCGCTACCGGAGCCTGGGGCCGACGATCCCAGGCCAGGGCCACCGCCCCCAGCCCAGCCAGAACCACCGCGACGCCGCCAAAAAACGGGCCCCAGGCCATCCTGGATCGAACCAGTTTGCCACTGGCGGGCGCTGCGGGAGCAATGGCTTTAGTCGATGGCGGCACGGTGTTAGGCAACGAAGCGGAGACATCGTCCGAATCGGGACTGGGAACCGCAGCGGCCTGGTGTAAGGGGCCGGCGGGGAGGGTCGGCAGAGTCCCCATCTGAGGGGTAAATCGCATCAGCCCGACGGTGACATTGTCGTGGCCATTGAGTCGGTTGGCCTGCTGGATGAGCGCCTCGATCGCCGGGTGAATCGGGCCAGGGGCATGCACCAAAGACGCAGCTAGGGACGGGGCTAGAGCCTCAACCCGATCGTAATCGCTGAGGCCATCAGAACACAGCAGCAGCACAACTTGGTCGTCAAGCAGCAGATGCTGCACTGAAGGATAAAGCAGGTCAGAGTCGCTAATGCCTAAGGCCTGAATCAGGGCCCCCCCGCTGGGCAGCTGTACGGCCTCGGAGTAGAGGGCATAGCCTAGCTGAGCTTCTCGCGACGCGACATCGTCGTCAACCGTAATTTGGTAGCAGGTGCGGGGGCTAACCCGGTAGGCCCGGCTATCGCCCACATGGGCAATCGAAACGTAGGGGAAATGCACCAGGGCCACCACGACCGTCGTACCCATCCGAGCCCGAGCCGATCGCTGTTCGTCGTTGTTGCGAGCGGCGATCGCATCGTTGGCCAAAATGAGCGCCTGCCTGAGCCGCCGAGCGACCGTCGCCGGTGACAGGTGGGGCTGCTGGGTCAGCGGCTCAAGCTCCTGCTGCAGCAGCTTGATTGCGGTCTGGGAAGCGACATTACCCTGTTCGTGACCACCAATACCGTCGCACACCAGCAGCAGGGGCGGGGACTCGCCCCCCTCTATACGCCCCGAGAGCCGCTGCTGGCGGAGGTCTTTTTCGGGATAGCAGGCGTCTTCGTTGCGATCGCGGGTCGGCCCCTGGTCAGTATCGCTCCCCCAGTCTACGGTTACCAACAGCCCCTGGCTCAGAGCTTGAATCGCCCCCTCTAGCTCGGCCAGCAGATCTTTAGCAGAGGCTATGTGCCCTTCCTGCAGGGCCCTAGTCAGCCACCCTAGGTAGGGCTGCACCACAGGCTGAGCAGTAGACCCCAAACCCTGCCACCGCTGGCCGAGCTGGGCCAGGGTGGGGCTAGGGTCATCGGTCACCAGGGTCGTGAGCCGCAGCAGGGCCCCATCGGCCCTGAGCCCGTTGAGATCGAGCAGGGTCGCAGCCACCCGCTCGGTGGACAGAACCGGCCATAGGCTTGCGACCTGCCGCAGCCAGTTCAGCTGTTGAAAGGCCGATCCATGGGTCCAAATCTGCTCTAGAGTGGGCAAAAACGCCGCTTCGATCTGACCTCTCGGGGTTGACGCTAGGGAAGAGCCTTCGGGTTCAACCGCCGAATGCGTAATCCGAACGCTAATGGGGGCCATATCAAGCAGCAGCACGGTGGTAGACAACCCGGTTTGTTCTGGAGTCAGATAGGCGTAGGGTCGGGGAATGTGCTGCGCTAGAGAAGACAGCTTTAAATAGTTCAGCACCGAGGCTGGAATCTGCTCCAGGGACGGGGCGGGATGCGTGGGGCGAGTATCTAACCAAAGCTGATGCTCTGCTGGAGTCGATTTGGCGTTGTCATTCCAAACCAAAAATCTGCCAGCGATCAGCGTACCGGATCGAATTGCCACTGGCCCGTCGCCCACCGCCAGCAGAAAGCGGTACAGCAGAGGAGTCTGGCAGACCTTACAGTGGCTGGCAGGCGGGGTCGAGATCGACCGACAGGACGGATTAGAGCACTGGATCACGATCCTCGGGGGCAGATAAACAGCTCGTAGTTTCTACTGGTGTGTTTCTAAAGGGTATCTAACCCCAGAGTACCTAACCCTAGTGTGAACCGCTTGCAGACGCTAAGCCCTAGATCATCGGTGCAGTCTGGCTAAACCCCGTTTTCTGGCCAGACTGCGCGCTATACCGTGTAGCCGGAACGCGAAAACCGGGGTTATGGCTCTAGTGGTTCCAGCGGTTTCCCCTAATTAAGCGGCATGGCTGAGCGGCCAAACCCAGGTTTAGCCGCCGGTTGCGATCGCCCTATCTGGCCGACTCCTCGGTTTCTATTCGGGGTAAACCCATGCTGTAGTTGAGGGCGCGGCTTTTAAGGTTGTAGCTAATCGCCCCCTGCTGCAAAAGCTGGCGCACAAAATGCTCTAGATCAGAGCCAATGCGGCGCAGATTGTAGTCAGTCAGATCTTCTCCGGCGGCGGCATCAACCAGGCGGTCAAACTCAGCGTAGACAGCCTTGAGCGCCTCTTCAGACCAGTTGAACTCGTTGTCGGGGTCAATGTCTAGGGTGAGTTTATTGTCGCTGGGCACCAGCTCATTATTGGCGACAATAGCGGTGTAAATATGAACATGCCGAGTGGTCGATTTGAGCATCATAGCCAGGTTTTGCCCCTTATGTAGTCGGTCTCAGGTGGGTTGTTCCCAGGATGACCTAGGATGGCGCTGCTTTTGTGATTGTATAGCACAGGCTCCCTATCATAGAAGCGATTCTAAAAGGGCCTAATACAGGTCTTTCCTGCCCCGCAGCCGGGCAAAGGTCTGGACATCTGAGGTACTGTTGGTGGTTTGCTGCAGGGCCACATCGTCCCATCGCAGAAAGGGGTTAGTCTGCTTCTCAAGGCCTAAATCAGCGGGTACCGTAGGCAGGTTTTGGGCGCGGGTTACCTGCACCTGTCCCAGGCGATCGCGCAGGGCCGCATTGGCCCCATCGACCGTAATGGCAAAGTTGAGATTGTTGAGAGTGTACTCGTGGGCGCACCACACCCGAGTGGTATCGGGCAGCCGCCGCAGCTTGCCTAATGACTCAACCATCTGGGCCGGAGTGCCCTCAAACAGCCGACCGCAGCCCCCGGCAAACAGCGTATCGCCACAAAATAATTCGCCCCAGCCGTCGGGCACTGTGGGCGGGAAGTAGTAGGCAATATGGGCACGGGTGTGGCCAGGCACAAAGAAGACCTCGGCCTGACGACCGCCAAAATACACCCGATCGCCCTCCCGTAAAGCGTGGGTCTGCTTCGGAATACGGCCTCGATCTTCGACCCCACCGTAGACCAACGCCGTGGGAAACTGCTCTAGCAGCTGCCGGTTACCGCCGACGTGGTCGCTGTGGTGGTGGGTATTGAAAATGGTGGTCAGCGTGGCCCCGAGGCGTTCTAGGGTCTGGAGTACCGGATCGGCATCGCCGGGGTCTACCACGGCCGCCTGGCCCGAAGCGCCGTCGTAGAGCACAAAAATGTAGTTGTCGCGGAAGGCCGCTACCCGATGAATCTCCAGCATGTTTTCCTTCAATTTGCATTATCTTCCGTAACTTTTCTGTAGAAGGTCGGCCCTTGACCAAGCTTTAATACAGATTCACTGAATCTTTACTAGCGGCTCAACCGTACTTCCGAGGACTTGGGCATGCTTAAAGAAGACAAAAATGTAGTTATCGATACAGCTTTGCCCATTGGCCTTGGCTTGAGCCTCTACCTCTACTATCGTTACGTTTGCCGCGAGGATTCGCAATTATGGTGTCACCTCTACCCCAAACCCCTGCTTCAACTATTCAAGCCCTCGTCACCACTGTGATTCAGCAGGGAATTTTGAGTCGCCGTGACCACCTCATTCTATCGACGGCGATGCTCAGTAACCCCGCCTTAACCCCCAGCGATCGCCAGCATATCAACCAGGTGTTCGACAGCCTTCGCTCTGGGCGAGTGCGCCTGGCCGACTAGGCTGACTTCCACGATATGTGATCGGCGCCCTGGGCTGTCCTGGGGCGTTTTTTGCGGCCTTAGCTTTTTGCTCCTACAATCTACGGTGGTGGCCAGTATTTAGGGAATACCGCAACGTCTTAACCATCCCAGCGAAGGCGATAGAACCCCGGACCCAGAGAGCAGCTGAGGACGATGTCATGCGGCTAGGCCGCGACTAGAGGGTACAGTTTCAGTGAGCCAAGTTTCAAGGGCTATCACCCGTGCGTCAAAAACGCCCTCGCTATGGCGAAACTATTGTTGAAGAAAACTATCGATACACCCGGCGGCACCTGATTCGCGGGGCGATCGCCCTGGGGTTTGTGGTGTTCTCCGGGGTGCTTTGGTATCGCTTTATGGAGGGCTGGAGCTGGCTCGATGCCACCTATATGGCGGTAATTACCCTATCGACCGTAGGGTTTGGCGAAACCAACCCGCTTAGCCCCCGAGGGCGACTGTTTACCATTCTGCTGATCATGATGGGGGTCGGCGTGATTGCCTATATCCTCAACAGCCTCACCGAAGCGGTTGTGCAGGGCCATTTTCAGGTAGGGTTACGTCTTCTCAAAAAGCGCAGATTTATGGAATCGTTGCAGGGTCACTACATTATTTGCGGGTTTGGCCGCACGGGTCAGCAGGTGGCCACCGAGTTTGCCGCCGAAAACCTTTCATTTGTCGTGGTCGATTCCGACGACACGGCCATCCATGCGGCAGAGCTGTTGGGATATACCATTCTCCAGGGCGATGCCACCCAAGACCAGGTGCTTCTGCAGGTGGGGGTACAGCGGGCCCGCTGTCTGGTGGCGGCCCTGCCCTCCGATGCCGAAAACCTCTATATTGTGCTCTCGGCCAAAACCCTAGCACCCGAGATTCGCACCATCGCCCGCGCCAGCAATGAGGAGGCCATTCTCAAGCTGCAGCGCGGCGGGGCCGACGTGGTGGTGTCGCCCTATATCACGGGGGGCAAACGCATGGCAGCGGCGGCAGTGCGCCCCCAGGTGGTCGACTTTTTAGACGGCATTTTGACCGGGGGCGATCGCGCCGTCTATGTCGAAGAGTTTTTGCTGCTGCCCGATAGCTGCCCAATCATTGGCAAAACCCTGGCCGAGGCCCAGCTGGGTCGCCAGTCGGGGGCGCTGATTTTGGCCATCCGCCGCGACGATGGAGCGTTACTTTTTAGCCCCACCGCCGACACCCGTCTGTACCCTGGCGACATGGTGATTACCATGGGCAACACCGACCAGCTCAGGTTACTCAGCCAGATTCTCAGCCCGATTGAGCCCTAAAAGTTTTCGCTAACGATGTTGGTTTCGGATCGTGTTGTGTCCGGCGCGAGCACTTCTGGCTTTTCAGAGCTAGCCGAAGGGCTTTGGCTGGGCGTACGATCGGGAGTCCAAACCTGCTCCAGCGATGGGGGCGACCCCGCGTCCAGGTATAGCGCTGGCCAGTTCGATTAGGGCAGTACTGGCGGCAAACCGGGCGTCTTCTCGACGGTGGTAGAGGGCGAGGCGATTCTCGTTCCGAGAGGCTTCGCCAACGCGTTGCCAAAACCAAACTTCCCGCACCTCCAGACGGCGATAGAGTTCCAGGCGGTCAATGCTGCCGCCGGTGACAATCACCTCAATCGCCAGGTCAGGAAACCCTTATCTAGCCCGATGCAGTAGCTCTCGTCGGGCTCGCCCCCCGCCTGCCGCTCTGGCCGGCGCAGGGTAGTTGACCCCATGGGGAAGTGTTCGGTATTGGTTTCTAAAAAGTAGATTTCTAGAAGGTTACCAATCTGAGTTTTCCCGCTCTCAGGGCGACGACTGGGGGTCACAATGTCCAAATCTCCGGCTAAGAAATGCACCCAATAGGGAGACTTTTCTCCTAGATCGGCCAGGAGGGCTTCGGACTGCTGCCAAGACACCTGGCTACACACCCGCCGCTCTTCCGAGTCCTCTAGGGCCAACCGATTCGAGACATCATTGAGGAGTACCATCCCACCGCTCTTATTTAGAACGAGCCCGCCAGCGCTTCAACACAGCGATCGCAGATCGTTGGGTCCTCGCTACTCTCACCCACTTGGGTCGAGTAGTTCCAGCAGCGATCGCACTTCTGCCCCTCTGCGTCCACCACACCAATACCCAGCGCGTCAGACTCGGTACTGTATTTAGCATCAGTCAGGGGCGCAGGCGAGTCTAAGACCTCCACCTGAGACACCAGGAACAGGTAGCGCAGCTCATCCACGTGGTTCGCACCGGGAGCCACGGCATCCGCGGGGTTCATGGCCGCTAGCTGCTGCCTGATCTCGGCATCGGCCACGTAGATCAGCGCCTTGGCTTCCAGCGATGAGCCAATTGCCTTCGCCGTCCGCGCCTGTTCGAGAACTTTGTTCACCTCCTGGCGAATGGTGCGCAGCTGGCTCCAGCGATCGGCTAGATCTAGCTGCTGCCACTGGCTCTCCATTTTCACCCAGCCCGCCTCAAAGACCGATTTGTGAGCAGTGGGGTAGGGCAGATTTTGCCAGATGTCTTCGGCCATGTGAGAGAGCACCGGGGCAATGGCGCGGGCCAGGTTCTCGATCGCGATCGCCAGCACCGTCTGACAACTGCGCCGCCGGGACGAATCTGCCGCGCTGATATACAGCCGATCCTTAGCCACATCAAGGTAGAAGTTCGACAGATCTACCGCGCAGAAGTTCTGCACCGTTTGAAAGAACCGGAAGAATTGGTAACTCTCAAAGGCGTCGGTGATGTCGGCAAACACCTCAGTCATGCGGTGCAGCATATAGCGATCGAGCTCGGGTAGCTGGTCGTAAGGCACCGCGTCTTGGGTGGGGTCGAAGTCGTGCAGGTTGCCCAGCAAGAACCGCGCCGTGTTGCGAATCTTGCGGTACACATCCGACATCTGCTTGAGAATGTTGCCGCCCAGGGGCACGTCGGAGGAATAATCCACCGAAGACACCCATAGCCGCAGCACATCGGCCCCGTAGGGTGGATCCTGCTTCTGGTTTTTGCCGCCGTTGATCACGATGTAGGGATCAACAACATTCCCCAGAGATTTGCTCATTTTGCGGCCCTGCTCGTCGAGGGCAAAGCCGTGGGTGAGCACCGTTTTGTAGGGGGCATGGCCGTTGACCGCCACGCTGGTCAGCAGGCTCGACTGAAACCAGCCCCGGTGCTGGTCAGAGCCTTCTAAGTACATATCAACCGGATAGTCTAGCTCGTCTCGCTGTTGGGCCACCGCCGCCCAGGAGGAGCCGGAATCAAACCACACATCCATGGTGTCGGTGCCCTTGCGATAGGTGCGACCGTTATTGCGGTACTGCTCGGGCAGGAGTTCTGCCTCCGACAGCTCCCACCAGGCATCGGAGCCTTTTTCGGCAAAGATGGCTTTGATGTGGGCTAGAGTTTCCTCATTCAGCAGCGGTTCGCCGGTTTCAGTGTCATAGAACACCGGAATGGGCATGCCCCAGGTGCGCTGGCGCGAGATGCACCAGTCAGAGCGATCGCCCACCATCGAGGTAATCCGGTTCTTACCCGTAGCTGGAACCCACTTCACCGCCTGAATCGCCTTCAATGCCTGGTCACGAAAACCCTCGACCGAGGCAAACCACTGCTCAGTGGCGCGGTAGATGGTGGGCTGCTTGGTACGCCAGTCGTAGGGGTACTTGTGGACGTAGGGCTCGTGCTTAAGCAACGACCCAGCTTTCATCAGGGCTTCGATCACCGCCGGGTTGGCGTCTTTGAGCACGTTCAGGCCAGCGAAGGGACCTGCTTCCTCAGTCA
>JBARVK010000204.1:0-4149 GCA_049646225.1 Nodosilinea sp. | reverse complement strand
GCAATCAGCTCTTGCTCAACCACAAACAGCAACCCGTATGGGAAACGCCGTAGGAGCGATCGCCGTGCTTGTTGGTAGACCTTAGGGTAGCCAAACGGGTTTCGCCCGATGCTCGACAAACCAGCATCCACAGCTCGAATAAACTCAGACCCTAAACCAGGGGTTTGGGCTTCGTACCAATTAAAAGCATCTTGAATGTCCAGCTCTGCCTGGGGGCGAATAATGAGGCGGTAGCTCATTGAGAAAATCCTAGGCGCTGCTTCACCTCTTCCCAGGTTGAGCCAGCGGTCGGATCTTGTTGATACTGCTCTAACCGCCGATCCAGCTCTTGCTCTTGAGCCTTGCTTAACGTCAATTCCTCTTGATTGTCTAGAATGCTATCCCAAAGGTCTTCAGCCAGTTGGATCCGCTCAGCAATACTTAGATCTGAGATTTCAAGCTTTAGGAGAGGATGACTGCTCATCGGTCGGTAAACAGTAAAGTTGTGCGATTTACCTAATCTAGCGTAAGGCGCATGACCTAGTGCCCAGCCAGGGCTGAGTAATTTCTAGTCCACTTTAGTCCAACCAGTAGGGATCGCCGGGGAACTCGTCTCAAACCGCCTAGGCTTCCACTACTCAAGCCACTGCTTCACCCGCGCCAGGCTCTTCCAGTCGGGCTTGCGGGTGAGGCCGTCGTTGATGCTGTCCATCACTTCTTTTTTGAGGTCGTCGGCCACGGTCATCACCTGTCCGGCAATCTCCACGTGTTCGCGCACGCCGGGTTTGCCAGCGTCGAGCATGGCCACAGCCAAATTCACCCGCCCCTGGGGATCTTGGGGGTTGAGTTTGACGGCTTTTTGGGCGGCTTTGAGGCCGGCGTTGGGCTTATCGGTGAGCAGGTACAGCCAGGCCAGGCAGGCCCAGGCCGGGGCGCTCTTGGGGGCGCGATCGCACACCTCTTTGAATACAGGAATTAGCGCAGCCGGGTCTTCGCCCGCCTTGTAGCGCTCAATACCCTGGTCAAATAGGGTTTCTACGGTTTGAGTCATGGTCTATGCATTATCTAAGGCGATATCCAGCAAAGCACACAATGTAGCCCCGCAGGACGGAAATAAGGAATTTATCCGTACCTGCGGCCAGAAATGTTAACCCACATTTAATGGTTAGGCGTTACCTGGCCTATGCTCCGAAGGATTTGCCGCAGCCGCAGGTTTGCACCGCATTGGGGTTGGTGAACTGAAAGCCGCCGCCGATCAGCGCGTCGCTGTAGTCGAGCATGAGACCGTAGAGGTAAAGCAGGCTCTTTTTATCGCAGATCACGCGAAAGCCGTCGTAGTCATAGACTTCGTCGTGCTCGTTGATATTGCTTGGATCTTCAAAATCCATGGTGTAGGACATGCCAGAACAGCCCCCCTGGCGTACCCCCACCCGCAAGCAGAGTTCCTTGCCGCCCTGCTGCTGCTGGAGTGCCTTGACGTGCCGCAGGGCCGTCTCTGACATTAAAATTCCTTGGGTTTGTTCAGTGGCTTGAGCCATTGCAACCTTGTTTTTAGTACGACAACATACTCAATGATAAACAGACTCACCCTTAACCAGAGCGAGATAGCCTAAATTGTTTTGAAATCTAACACTTTTACAGGCTGGGTTCAGCCGTAGTAGCCAAGAATTTCTATAGTTTATAGCAGCCATTGCCAGGCTTGCCCCGGCCAGAACGGTAGGGCTTATGGATGACCTTTGAAGCGCCACCGGGTACAGGAATGGCTTAGCCGGCCTGCGATCGCGCCTGTGGCCTCAGGCACCTTCGGGCAATTGGCGCGTTTGGCGATTAAACTTGGCTATGTTGATCCCGTTACGCCCAGCTACGGCCCAGAACCAGGCCGTGCCCTGGCCTCAGCTGCTACAGTTCAGGTCTGTATCGACTACGCTGTTTTCACTAAGACCTTGTTGCTCCTAGCCCATGACCCGACTGAACCGCATTACCCTAGATCGTCTGAAGCGGCTGCCGCGTGTGGCCAGCGTGTGGGAGGGCGATCGCCGTTCGGTGGGCGGGCTGATGGATGACGACGGCGGTCTTAGGCAGCGCCACACCGAAAGCAGCGACTGCATTCTCTGGGTCGACAGCAGCCACGGCGCGGTGCGGGGGCTGACCATGGTGCCCACCACCTGCGGTTACGAACCCGTGGTGCGTACGCTGCTCCAGGCGATTGAATCGCCCCAGGGCAACCTGCCCCCGGCGCGACCTCAGAAGATTGTGGTCAGCGATCGCGAGATTCAGTTCTATCTGCGCGGCGCTCTACAGGGGCTCGACATTGCGATCGACTACGCCCCGGAGCTACCCCTGATCGACGAGCTGTTCAACGCCCTGCAGCAGTCCGCCGAGATGACCGAGGCCGAGCTGCCCGCCCGCTACGCCGAGGCCATGATCGACAAGGCCATGGAGATTTGGGAACTGGCCCCCTGGCACACGCTCAATGAGCAGCAGGTACTAGCGGTCGAGCTGAACGCCTGGGATATTGAAACCCTCTACGTGTCGATGCTGGGCATGGGTGGTGTCGAGTACGGCCTGCTGATGTACCGATCGCTGGACTCGCTGAAGCAGTTTCGCCAGCGGGTGCTGATGGGTCAGCAGTCGCCCAAGCAAATGCAGGAGGCCTTTCTAGAGCAGGACTGCCTGTTTCTCAATTTTGAGCTATTTGACGATGAACCCTTAGACAATGGGTTTCAGCCTGCGGGCTGGCTGGGAACAGCCCCCGAGGCGGTACAGCCCGACTTTGGCAGCATTCACCCTCTGGAGGGCATGCGTAGCCAGCTCGCCGATTAAGAGGGCGCGACCTTTTTGGTGGCCATGGAGGCCATTGGCCGCTTTGTCAGCCGCTACCGGGATCAGCTCGAAAAGCCATCCCTCAAAGCTATCAAGAGCAGCTACAAAATTCCCAACCCGCAAAAGAGCGGCAGTGGGTCACCGCTAGCCGTGACCGTTCAAACCCTGCCTGAAGTCACCGAAGAACTGGCAGCCGAAACCGACGAAGCTCTGGGCGATGCGGTCGGCCCCACTGGCCTGATCAATTATCCGGTGCTGCGCGACGACTACGTGCCGGAAGGGGCCATGATCATCTTGACTCAGTTCCAGCAGCGGGTGCTCAACGTTCTGAGCCTCGATCCCAACGTAACGGTGCAGACAAAAGAGCGGCAGAATGCCCTCAACGGCGCCCCGGCGGATACCCCCGACCTACCGGTAGTTCTGATTCAAACATCGCGACCCAAGGCCAAGGCCCTGATTCAGCAGCTGCAGCAGGCCCAGGGAGTACAGGCTGTGTGCTTTAACCCCGGCAGCGACCCCTTCAGCGGCGAGGCGTTTGAGCTAGGCCTGCTGCAAACCGGCGATGGCGAACTGCACCTGTTTGCCGAGTACGAAACCAATGGCAGCACCGATCGCCACCTGCTGGAGCGCTGGAACCAGTGGCAACGTGACTGCAACGGGGCCTGTGCGGTGCTAATTGCCGGGGGGATTACCGGCAGCAGCAAGGGTAAACCTGGTGTGAAAGATATTTTGGGGATCTTCGAGGCCCGCTGCAAAACCTCAAAGGAGCTGCATTTACCGCCGCTGATGCTGCAGTATGCGACGGAGTGGGAGTTGGAGTAGGCGAGTGGATGGGTAGGCGGGTGGATGGGTGGATGGGTGGGAGAGTAGGCGGGTGGGAGAGTAGGCGGGTGGATGGGTAGTAGATCCAGTATTTTCTAGCGGTTGGGCTGGAGGTGCTGTGTGGCGGCGTAGGGTGGGCAATGCCCACAGTTTCACCCTTCATGCATTAGTCGTGCGACGGTGGGAATGGCTTTGACAACGGGATCTTTGGATTGCACCAGCGCATTTATTACCCTGGCCAGTGAACGGTTTGAGGCTGTAGTGGCCTTTTACAGTGCCCTGCTGGGGCAGGGGGCTGAGCCCTACCGGCGCGATCGCTATGCTGAGTTTCGGCTGCCGGGGCTAAGGCTGGCTATTTTTAGGCCCCAGCCCGATCAGGCTGACACATTCAGTGGGGCGACCAGCGGGGCAATGAGCCTGTGTCTGGAGGTGGTAGATTTGGCAGCGGCGATCGCCCGTCTGACTGGCCTGGGCTATCCGCCTGGCCCGGTATTGACCGCCTCCCACGGACGCGAGGTCTATGCC
>JBARVK010000203.1:0-2673 GCA_049646225.1 Nodosilinea sp. | reverse complement strand
GGTCTACGGGTATAGATCGCTGGTGAGGTAAGCGCAATTAAAACAAAAGGGTCAAACCTGGGGGTGATCCGCTAACCGACCGATCGTCGTAGGATAAAAGACAACCGATTTTGGAGACTGATTTAGTTATGGCACTCTATTTGGCGGTATCAGGCGAGGCAGCCACCTCTTCATCCTTCGTACTTGTCTATGTGGTGGGGTTTATAGCAGCGGTCACCCTAGGCTCTGTGGCCTGGTACAACTCGAAGCGCCCTGCTGGCTGGGAAGATAAGGACAAGCCCGACTTTGTTCCTACTGTTAAGCCGGAAGAGGGCAAAGAGGGCTAAGCAGCTTTCACGCCTTGGCAGCAACGCAATCGCTTAAATATAGTGCCTGACTACAGCATTGGTCAGGCCAGGTAACGAGATACTATCTAGGCATTTTCAAAAAGCTCCCGCTTCAACAACTTGAAACGGGAGCTTTTGCGATGTCGCGATGTGTTGACTTATTTGAACACACTCAGTTTGTAGGGGCATTGCAGGGCAATACCCCTACGAGATTTCCGCTTTAAACCGGAAGTTGCCTAAGGCGGATTTTATATTAAACCTTAGCGCCAGCCGGGGAAGAGAAGGCTTCTACACCTTCGGTCGGCCCGCCAATAGCCTTCCACGCCGACAGGCCGCCCTGCAGAAGCGCTACTTTTTGATAGCCGGCCTGACGCAGCTGATTGACCACTTCTGTGGCCTGGTCGTCACCATAGACATAGATATCGCGCTCGGGTTCGAGACTGGCTGTGATCGCCTCAGAGACTTGATCTCGAGACATAGAGCCAGTGATACGCTCGGCGTTAAACGACTCGCGGCTGCGGGCATCAATAATGGTTAGGGCGGGCTCACCCCAGTTCAGGCGCTTTAGTAGCTCGTCAGCCGTAGCGTGGCTGCCGGACAGGCCAGGGGGAGTGGGCAGTGGCTGAGTAACCGCAGACTTGGCCGCTTGAACTTGATCTGCCGCTCTATTAGAGATGTTTTCGGCTTGGTCAGCCGCTTGGTCAGGAACAATACCTGCGGATTGGGGCGAGTTGCTTTGATTAGACTGTTGAGGATTGTTAGAAGTGCTCTCGTTTTGATCACGAAAATTAGTCATTAAAATACCTCTACTTATTTGGGTATCAACAGACTTAACTTAACAAATCTATTATGTGGCACTATCCATCAGCAGACATAATCGACATCAACGAAAGGATGAGATTTAGCTACACGAGTTTTTTATATAAGCATGGAGGCGTTGTCCAATTAAGATCTGAATTTGAGTAACATTGTTCTGCTTCGCACCCATTTCAGCGCCCCTTCATGTCATGAATAAAGGATCTAAAACCATGGAAAACATACCCATCCGTTGGTTTCTTTCACCCCATCACCTATGTCTTGAGCTAGATTTGATCGCAGCCAAGTTTTGATCGGCGGATGATCATTTAATCAATAATTCGCAGACGACCCTGGCGAATGGCATCGAACACTCGCTGGGCTGTAGCATGGTCCTGATTACTGAGCGTAGGCTGGCTGAGCAGCACTTCCATTAGCTCTCGCTGGACCTGACGACTGATGCGGCGCTCAGCAAAGATTTTATCGACAATGGCTTTAAGCGATTGGCTGCTAGATTGGGGCATGACGACAACCTGAACGATTTGAGGCTATCTCTAATATCGCCCGACAGACCCAAACCAGCCGTGATGCAGTCTTGGGCTGGATATGATCTTGACCGAGTCTACCCGTGATTAGCATCAGCTCGACCTGTGGTTTAGATCACCACCAGTAGAGAGAATTTCCTCATCCTCGCAGGCAGCCGTTTACGTACTCATCTTGAAGGCCAGGGGTTCTAGAGGGTCCGCTGGCGATCGCCCCAGTAGCGCACGTATTCTGCCAAACCCGCTAGCAGGGCCGACCCTAGAATGAGCACCACGCTGAGGGCATTGATGTCGGGTTTAACCCCGGTGCGTACCCGGCTAAAAATTTCGATGGGCAATGGGTTAGCTCCCCCTCCGGCGGTAAAACTGGAGATCAGCAGGTCATCCATACTGAGCACAAAGGCCAGCAGGCAGCCCGCCAAAATACCCGGTGCCAACTGCGGAATCATGACCTTGAGTAGGGCCTGGGTCGGGGTAGCCCCCAGGTCAAGGGCGGCTTCTTCGAGGTTGGGGTCGAGGCGCTGGAGGCGGCTGGCCACGACCACTGCAATATAGGCCAGACAAAACACTATATGGGCGGCAATAATCGTGCCCAGACTCAGCGGTATTGCCACCGAGGCCAAGAACACCAGGGTAGCCACCGCGATCGCAATGTCGGGCACAATCAGCGGCAGGTAAGACACCCCCCGGTACAGCCCCTTGCCCCGAAACCGATAGCGGGCCAGACCAATGGCCATCAAAGTGCCCAACACCGCCGAAATCGTCACCGCCACGATCGCAATGGTAAGGCTATCCTGCAGGGCCGACAGCAGGCGGCGATCGCTAAACAGCACCCGATACCAGCGCAGACTAAACCCCTCCCAGCTAGCGCTGTAGCGTGAGTCGTTGAAGCTATACACCCCCAGCACAATGATGGGGAAGTACATGAAGGCGTACATCAGAGCAGTGAAGAGACTGGGCCAGGTGACGGGACGCGGGGCGGGCATGGGAGGAGTGGGGGAGTGGGGGAG
>JBARVK010000202.1:0-13477 GCA_049646225.1 Nodosilinea sp. | reverse complement strand
AGAGAGCGTTGGCGGGTTACCCAGCTGATCAGCAGGGACATCGGCCAGCTCGGGCACCCAGCGCTTGATGAACTCGCCCTCGGGATCGCAGCGATCGATGGCTACCTGACCGGGGTTATAAATGCGGGTCCAAGTTTTGTCGACGCAGTGGGTCACCCCCGACTGCATAGCCCACTGGTAATGGTCGATGGGACAGTCACCGTCGATCAGGTGGCGCATGAAGTGCAGGGCTCCGTAGCGCCAGTCAATACCGCCCAGGTTGCTCAAAAAGCTGGCGTAGATTGCCCGGGTGCGAAAGTTAAGCGCCAGGTAGCCCCCGGTAGCCTGTAGGCAGCGGGCGGCGGCATCCACAATTGGGAAGCCAGTCTGCCCATGCTGCCAGGCTTGGTAAACCCCCTCGTCAAAGGCCCAGCCGTCATCGTCAAAAATGCTGTAGAGCGATCGCAGCTCTAGCTGGGGCAGGTAGCGAAATCGTTGGGTAAAGCCATTGCCCCACCGCAGCCGCGAAATTAACTGCTGGTGGCTACGGCGCAGGCGGCTGTCGCCTAAGTCGGGGGCCTGGCGAATGGTCTGCACACAGTCCCGCACCGAGATAATCCCAAACTTGATATGCGGGCTAAGCCCCGTGGTGGCCTCGGCGCTGGGGTAGGAGAGCTGCCAGTAGTAGCGATCGGCTTTGTCAGTCAAAAAGTCTTGCAGCAGGGCGCGGGCAGAGGCGGTGCTGGCCGGGGGCAGGGGCTTGCCGTCGGCCTGGTGGCCCAGGCTTTCTAAGTCGGGCAGGGGATCGCTGGCGATTGCGGGGGGCACCAGCACCTGGGTCGGGGTGGGCACCAGGGGCTGACCCATCTCGCGGTGCCAGATTTCGCGGTAGGTAGAGTAGGGCACCAGATTGCCCACGCTGGCAGCGGGTTCAAACCAGCGAATTTTCATATTCTGCTGGGCCAGAACCTGGTTGAGGCGGGCATCGCGCACGCGGCCATAGGTACGCTCGACATCAGTATGGGCGTAGATACCGTCGGCCTTGAGGTCTCGCACCATCTGGGGCAGCACCTGCACTGGGTCGCCCGATCTCAAAATCAGCCGTCCGCCCAGAGCCCTTAGATCGAGATCTAGAGCCTTGAGAGCCGCCAGCAAAAAGGCCACCCGGGCCGACCCCGTCTCGGGATGATGGAGCAGGGCGCGGTCGAACACAAACACGGGCACCACCAGACCCCGTCGGGCCGCCCGCAGCAGCGGCTCGTGGTCAGATACCCGCAGGTCACGGCGAAACCAAACGATGGTTGTGTTCATGGCGGTTGGGTTGGGGCTACGGCTGCCCCCATCCAGTGGTGCAAGGCATTAGGGCTCGGGGCGATCGCCTTCTTTAAACCGTAACAAAAAACAAGGCCTGCCCGAGTATTGAATAGTATTTATGTACTATATTTATAGTCAGCAATTACTTCTGCCTCTGTGCAGACAGCCGTAGACAGACAACAAAGGTCGCCGCCATGGATCAACGCGCTTCAAATTACCCAGTTTCGTCCTATTATCGGCCCCCAAAGCCGGGGCCAGGGAAGCCCCCCAGGCCGCCGCGCCAGTCCCAGGGTACGGCCCCAAGGTCGGCCCAGCGATCGCAGCAGTCCTCAGCCTGTGTCCCTCCCCAGGCTGGGGGTCACCCTCACCCTGTCCCTGCACCGATGGGCAGCGGCGACGCGCCCCGACCCCAGCCCAAGCTTTTGGTGGCGGGGGGATCGGTACTGGCGCTAGCAGCGCTGTTAATCACCCCCAGATTGAACCAAGACCCGGTCAAAAAGGCCGATCCCTTTACCTGCATTCGGCAGGAACAACCCCAGGCACTGGTGTCTCGCGGCCAAGTCAAAAAGCTACTAGACACCGATCTCAAAACTCCGAAAGCAACGGTGCAAGGGCTGCTCAGCGCCCCCTACTGCGTGCTGTCGCCGGGCAAAACTGAGGCGGGCCTGCCCGCCGAACGGGAGGCCTATCCACTGGAGTTTGATCCCCAAACCTGGCTGGTGGTGCTCTACGACGGCGATCGCTACGTCGGCTACGACTTTAGATTTCGCTAATTAACTGAACCTAACCGCCCATTAGCTTTCGCCCTGTGCGAGGCGTAGGAGATTTCTGAAGCCGACCCTCTAAAGCGCTTGAGCTGGGGCCTTAGCTTAGCGGACGGGTTTCCCGGCGCGTGGTTCGTCTGCGAAGTTCTTTGCTAGAGTGGCAGGGCAAATTTGCTGAAGTCCCCTAGGGTGTCGCAAAAGTCGTGAAAAACAAGCCGCTGCTCAAAAAGCCCCCCATGCCCCTGCTGGTGGCCGCTGCGCTGCTGTTTATTGGTGGCGGTATGCTTAGCTTTTGGGTGGCTACCCGCCGGGGGCAGCTGGCCAAAACCCTGCCTGCTGGGGCCAATGCCATTCCCGCCGACGCGCTGATGGTGGTCGCCCTCTCCAGCGATGAGGCCCAGTGGCGGCGACTGCGCCAGTTTGGTACCGAGACTACCCAGACTCAGTTTGATCGGCTTTTGGTGCAGTGGCGCGATCGCCTGCTAGCCGACCAAAATCTCACCTTTGCTCGCGATATTCAGCCCTGGGTAGGGCCTGAAATTACGCTGGCGGTGCTGCCCGACACCATGCCCCCAACCGATCTACCCCCCTCGCTTCCAGCCCCAGAGCTAGCCCTGAGTTCCAACGTAGTAGTGGTGGTACCCATCGCCGACGCCAACCGCGCCCAAAACGATCTGGGCGATCGCCTGGGCCAGGCCGATCAGGTCGAAGATAGCCCCTACCGGGGCATCACCCTACAACAGCTCGAAGGCCAAGAAGCTCCCCTCTACGCCGCCGTGCTGAGTGCCGAAACAGCAGTGCTCAGCCCCCAGCTACCCCTGCTGAAGCGGGCGATCGACGCCTATCGCGGCGGCGAGTCGCTGGTCGATCGCCCTGGGGTAGGCAAAGCCTTTGAGCAACTGACCGAAACCCGTCCCCTGGCCCGCTTTTACGTCGATGTGCCCGCCCTGGCCGAAACCGTAGCCGCTGCCGCCGACCCGCCCATCGCCCCTAGCCGTCTGCGCGCTTTTCAAACTGAGCGAGGGCTGGTGGGGGCGGTGGCGGTTAAAAATCGCGGGGTCGCCATCCAGGGGGTGAGCTGGCTAGAGCCGGGGGCCCAGACCTTTGCCCAAGACAACCAGGCCGACCAGATGCCCCAGCGATTGCCCACGGATGCGCTGCTAGCGGTTTCAGGCGGCGACTTTCAGCAGTTTTGGGAAGATTTTCAAGCGGGAGAGCAGTTCTCAGCGCTGCTGCCGCTGCGGGCCGAAGAGATGGCCCTGGGAATACAGTCTGCCACCGGGCTGAGCCTGGAGGAAAACCTGCTGCCCTGGATGGCCGGGGAGTTTGCCGTAGGAGTACTAACACCACCACCCGAGCCCAGCGATGCCCCGCCGCTGCCCAACCCGGCCCTGGTGCTGATGGTCAAAGCCAGCGATCGCGAGGCCGCCACCGCCGCCTTTGATCAGCTCGACGCCGTGATGGCCAGCCGCTATCGGTACGCCGTCGATACCGTAGATCTTGACGGCGTACCCGTTACCCGCTGGACTGCCCCCTTCGACTCGCTGGTGATGGCCCACGGCTGGCTGGAGGGCGATATTGCCTTTTTTAGCGTGGGCCAGGGCATAGCAGACTTGGTAGCCCCCGACCCAAATCGCAGCCTGGCGGAAAATAACCTATTTCAGGCGACAACCGGAGAAGCGCCGCGCCCCAACAACGGTCATTTCTTTGCCAACTTAGAAGCCCTCAGCGCAGCCGAGAACAACCTGCTGCTGCCACCCCTACCCCAGGCTGGGCTGCTTGGATCAGAGGCGATCGAGGCGATTGGAGTAACGGCGACCGTACTCGGCGATCGCCAGGTGCGCTACGACATGATGGCCATTCTTAAACGAGGCGATCGCCCCGGCGACCTGCCCTCGCCTGAGGCCACCCCAGCAGAGACCCCCAGCCCAGCCACCGACCCCGAAGCGGCCTCTCCTGCCCCCGGTGAGGAATAAGTCATCCCCCTGGGGTGCTCCGACATGCGCCCTCGGTTGAGCCTGCCACCATCGCTAGTCAAACCGTTATGCGAACTACAAAAGTCGGTAGGATAGGATAGAAACCCTCCCTCCCTAAACGTCTTTCCTCAGACCTATGGATTTGATTTCGCTCCAGGGCTGGCTCGACAACGCATCCTTCGCGGTTCTGTTTGTGGCGATGCTGCTCTACTGGTGCGGCATTGCCTTTCCAAGGGCCACTCTGCTGCCTTCGCTGGGGACAGGGGCGATCGCCGTGGGCAACCTCACCATCGCCGCCCTGCTGGTAGCCCGCTGGATCGAGGGCGGCTATTTTCCCATGAGCAATCTCTACGAGTCGCTGTTTGCCCTGGCCTGGGGCATTACCGCTATGCACCTGGTGGCCGAGCGCATGAGCCGCAGCACCCTAGTGGGGGCTGTAACAGCGCCCATCGCCATGGCCATTGCGGCCTTCGCCACCCTGTCGCTGCCCGACACCATGCAGGGCTCTGAACCGCTGGTGCCCGCGCTTAAGTCCAACTGGTTGATGATGCACGTCAGCGTCATGCTGCTCAGCTACGCCACGCTGCTGGTGGGGGCACTGCTGGCGATCGCATTTTTGATCGTCACCCGAGGCCAGGCCGTCGAACTGAAGGGGAGTTCGGTCGGTACCGGCGGCTTCCGCAATGTCAAACTTCACCGGGCCGAGGCTGAAGCGACGGCACCAGAGCGGCCCCAGACCCTAGCGCTCTCCACTGGCGGGGCCGCCGTGCTCGAAAAGTCTCCTGCTGCCACCGCCGTCAGGCTCTCGCCCCAGCGGCTTACTCTGGCCGATACCCTCGACAACATCAGCTACCGCATGATTGGCCTGGGCTTTCCGCTGCTAACTATCGGCATCATTGCCGGGGCCGTGTGGGCCAACGAAGCCTGGGGCTCTTACTGGAGTTGGGACCCTAAAGAAACCTGGGCGCTGATTACCTGGCTAGTCTTTGCGGCTTATCTACACGCCCGCATTACCAAAGGTTGGCAGGGTCGTCGCCCGGCCATTCTGGCTGCCACCGGGTTTGTGGTGGTGTGGGTGTGCTATCTGGGGGTGAATATTCTGGGCAAGGGGCTGCACAGCTACGGCTGGTTTTTCTAAATCATGGCAGGGACATCGGCAGTGCTCACCAACCATCGTTGTCTCAAAGCCTGGACTCGATCGCTCTTGGCCCTGAGTCTGGGGTTGTTACTGGCGCTGGGCTGGAGCCGTTTGGCCGTAGCCCAAATTCCCAACCCTTTTAGCCCAGGCAACAACACCCTGCCCCCAGCCGGGGTAGAGCGAATTGGCTTGCTCGAAGTCACCTCGGTATCCCTCGACGGCGTTGCTCTATTTGACATCGCTTCACCGGTGGTATTCAACCGCAACGAGGCCGGGGCTGATGTGCCGGTGGAGGTCCGCGCCCGGCAGATTGAGACCAACCTCAACCAGGTGGTCAACCGAGCCCTAGATCTGATCGATACCGATCAAGGCCTCAATAGTGCTTCCCTAGAGGTCACCATTGAAACCATTCGAGACCAGCCAGTGCTCTTTGCGGTGGGAGCCGAGCTGGCCGAAGCCAGGGTTCTACTCACCGTTACCGATACCGATGCCCAGTACAATGGCGTATCGCAAATGGACCTAGCCGAGCGCTGGCAAGAGGTGCTGGGCTCAGCCCTCCGCAGCGCCGTAGATGGCCGCTTACCCGATGCCCTACAGCGTCAGATCCGCAAAACTCTCTGGATTGTAGCGGCCAGCATCCTGCTGACCCTGCTGCTGACGGGAATTTGGCAGCTGCTGGGCTGGCGCAAAAGCTACCTGGAGCACAAGCAAACCAGCCAGGCCGGCCTCGCGAGTCCCCTCGATGACGAGTTCCCCGCCCAGCAGCTCCAGTACCTCTTTCGCTACCAGATCACCCTTGAACAACGGCTGCAGGTAGTGGCCTTCCTGCGCTGGCTGATGTTTTGGGGCGTCGCCTTCGTTTGGATTGCGGGCGTTTCCGGCGGGCTGTATATTTTTCCCCAAACTCGGAGCTATGCCTTTGGGCTGTTCTCCGTTCCGGCCCTGCTGCTGCTGACCTGGTTTTTTACCGGCCTGATCAACCGCCTGGCTAATCTCGCCATCGAGCGAGTGGCCCAGGCCTGGGGCAAAAATGAACTGGGCGACCTGGATGACATTCAGCGCAAGTCAATGCGCCTGTCTACCATTACTGGAGCCCTCAAGGGCCTCAAGACCGCTGTCATCTATGCCCTGGCGACGGTGCTAGTTCTGCAAACCCTGAGAATTGCCCCCGCTTCACTGCTGGCCTTTGGGGCGGTAGCGGCCCTGGCGATTTCCTTTGCGGCCCAAAGCCTGGTTAAAGACGTGGTCAACGGCTTTTTAATCTTGCTCGAAGACCAGTACGCCATTGGCGATCTGGTCACGACCGGCACCACCACCGGCATTGTCGAAAATCTCAACCTGAGGATTACTCAAATCCGTGGCGAAGACGGTCGCCTGGTCACCCTGCCCAACAGCCTGATTGCCCAGGTCGAAAACCTGAGCCGCAGCTGGTCGCGGGCTAATATCCGCATTGATGTGGCCTACGGCACCAACGTCGATGAAGCCCTGTGGGTGGTACACGAAACGGCCCACGCCATGGCCAGCGACCCTGAGTGGAGCTACACGATTCTCAACCCGGTCGAAATGCTGGGGGTAGATGCTATGACTCACGCCGGTCTCACCATTCTGCTCTGGATTCGCACTCGGCCCCTGAAGCAGTTTTTGGTGGCCCGCGAGTTTCGCCGTCGGCTGCGCCTTGCCTTTGACAAAGCGGGCATTGCCATTGGGGTACCGCAGCAGGCGTTCACAGGGCTTAGCACTGGGTCAGACCCTTCTGGGCATGGTCGTGACAGTGAGGAGGTGGCCCATTCCTCAGCCCATTAACCGCTGCCTCGTTCAGCTGTGTCTACGCCAAAATTCTGCCGGCTGCTGTGCCTAGTACGGCATAGAAGAAAGTGGGGGACTATGCTTGAACGCTAGATGGCCGGGAGGCTGGGGGCCAAGCGTGCCAGAACGGCAGGTAGGTTTCAGCCTTCGAGCAAGAAGGCCTGCGTTTCTCACCGCAGCACTTTTGTCCTACTTCAGCTTTTGCTTGATAAAGGCCACCATTTTGCCCATTTGACCCTTGAGCTGAGCCACCTCGCCCTGAAGCTGTTTCACCTGAGCCTGAAGCGCCTGAAGTTCGGCGGCGCTGACCTCACCACCACCTGCTACTGCAGCGGGGGCGGCGACAGGTATAGTGGCAGCCCGCCGGGGCTTACGGGCCTTGACCATGGCCGCTTTAATCGCTTCGATCAGTTCTTTTTGTTCAAAGGGCTTTTGAATGAACTCAAAGTACTCAAAAGGCTCAGACATTTTTTCGGTCACTTCTTCTTTGCGGCCCGACATCAGCACCAGGGGAATGTGCTGTAGGTCTGGGTTAGCCTGAATTTCTTGGAATACTTCCCAGCCGCTCATGCGGGGCAGCAAAAAGTCGAGCATGATCAGGTTAGGGCGCTGGCTGCGAATGGCATCCATGCCTTCGACACCGTCTTGGGCCTCTACGACTTCAAAATTGCCCTGGGGCAGCATATCGCGCACCCGCATGCGAATGACTCGGCTATCGTCGATGACCAAAATCTTATGATTTGTCACGGTTGACTCCTCTTGCGGTGTCGAAGGGCTGGGTAGACGTGAAATCAGTATAGTTCAGGTTTTTAGAAAGTCCCTGCCGGAAACGAGAATCTACTGGGGTCTGAGTCTTCTCGCCGGATGGCCCGTCTGACCTGATCTGAAGCTGATTACAGCGTTCCCGCAATGACGCCCTCAACCGACAGACTGGCTCTAAGTGGGTACCGCCTCAGCGCACTGACTCAACGGGCTTACCCCGATCGCGCCATGGCCCATTCAACCAGCAGAACAAGACAGCTCTAGGGAGATGCAGGCGGTTCTAGCAATAGATGGGCCGCCTGCTTGACCTGGTTAAAGGGGTGGGGGTCAGGCTCTAGGGCTACCAGCCGCACGATGCACTGGTGCGGAAACAGCTCGGTGGGCAGGTCAAGGCCGGGCTGATAGCCATTGTGGATGATGTAGCGCTGGGCAATGCCGCGATCGCTCAGGGTCTGATTCAACCGTTTGGCCTCCGCCAAAATAGCCGACTGGTTTTGCACCACGCCAATAAATTCGGTGTGTTGAGGGTCCTTGAGCTTTTCCTGGGCGGCCAGTACCCGCTGGCGCAGGGTACGCAGGCGACCCATAAACTCGACCCGGCCCACCACGTCTTTATACTTAATCCAGAGCTTAAAAATCCAGCCCAGCCAGTCGCTCAGGGCGGTAGGCATGTCGAGGAACCGGAGCAGGTGCCCAGTGGGGGCGGTGTCGAGCACAATTAGCTGCTGCTCATTGCGATCTAGCAGATCCATCACCGTGATCAGCGAGAGCATTTCGTCAATGCCGGGCAGGGCCTGGGCCACAATTTGCCGCCACGCCTCGGGGCCGTAGGCGAGCTGAATGCCGCCAGCGATGTCACCGTCGCCCGCCATCATCTCGGCCAGCTCCCATAGGTAGTCGGCCCGAAACTGATCGAGCATGACCTCGGCACTGACCTCCTGAGCCTGCAGGTTGGGCCGCAATAGGCTGGGTTCGTGATCTAGGGATTGGCCAAAGGCGTCACCGAGGGAATGGGCTGGGTCGATCGACATCACCCGCAGACGGGTGTCAGGGTGGCGATCGGCTAACCCCCAGCTCAGCGCCGCCGAGACGGTGGTTTTGCCCACGCCACCTTTGCCGCCTACGACAATCAGCCGCCGTCCCGCCGCCACCAGGTCTTCTATACCCGGTGGAATCGGTGTCGGCCACAGATGGACAGGGACGGGGTCGTCAGCGATCGGTGCTCCAAGGGTCAGCCGATCGAGACGTTTAACCTGGGGCATCAACGCATCGAGGGCAGGGGCACCGACGGGTTCACTCGGTTGGGCCGGTACCCACAGCACCGGGTGCCCCTGGGCAATCGCCTCAAACTCGGCCAGTACGCGGCGGTGGACCTTAATCGGCTGACTCCCGCTCTGTATCACTTGGTTGATCACCAGACCGCCGAGGGGAACACCCAGTCGGCTAAGGGCGGCAATAAAGCGATCGCTCTCAGCCCAGCTCATTGGCTCCGGGATGCCCACTACCCAGCAGGCGGCGCGATCGCGATCTTGAATCAGCTCCCGCCCCTGCTTCAGATCGTGGCCCATGTCGGCCATAAACTGGTCCGCTTCGTCGGGGGTGTAGCGACCGGCTAGGGTTTCGCTCAGAGTGCGGTGCTTTTGCTGAAACTGCCCCAGGGCCGCCAGCAGCGTATCGAGAAAATCCATCAGGGCAAACAGGCTGAGGGTATGGCCGCTGGGGGCCATGTCTACGACCACGCGATCGGCCTCGCGATCGCGCAAAATCCGCTGAATTTCCAACAGTGCCATCAGCTCGTCGAGGCCCGGCCAACCCATGTCCCACACCGGGCTGAGGTCACTGCCCTCCACAAAGCTGCCCCGCTCAACCAGCAGCTCTAGTAGATGGCCGTAGTCGGCCCGAAAATGCGCTAGCAGCATTGCCGCATCCAGAGCGCGCACCCGCAGGTTGGGCAAGTCGTCCAAGGCCGCAGGGGTATTGTCCACCGGAATTTGCAGCACATCTCCCAGGGAATGGGCTGGGTCGGTAGAGAGCAGCAGCACGGTTTCATCGGGATGCTGCCGGGCCAGCTGCCGGGCGAACCCGCAGGAAAGCGTAGTTTTGCCCACGCCGCCCTTGCCGCTGACCATAAACAGCTGATGGGGCGATGATGTCAGCACAGTTAACCTTACATAGAAGTACCCCTAGGTTGCCCTTAGTGGTCGTTCCAAGTCGTCAATACCACGAAACTTAATTGCCCAAGTGAGCGTAGCTAGAGTCGGGTGGTAGGCCATGCCTCTCCCCATCCACGTTCTACCGCACCGGATTCTCTGGCCCGCGCCCTCGGTAGGTGTCAATAAAGGTGGCAGCAGCCTCAGGCTCAAACTGGGGCAAGATGAGCTTTTTAGTCCAGGCGGTCAGAACGACCTCTTCGCCGAGCCCTGGCCTGGGCACAACCACCAGGCCATCCCAAAAGCCCGAAAAATCGTTGGCCCAGGCGGTGAGCGTATCCGTCGCCATCTGACCAGGCTGATCAACATAGGCCACAATATTGCCGTGCTCGAGGGCATGCACCAGCTCTTCTAGCCGTTGCTCCTGGCTATAGACCCCTGGCAGCACTGGGTTAGGGTCGTGGGGGCCTGAGGTGGGAAAGTCGCTGTCATAGTTGACCGCCTGCCCGGGGGCGACGTGGGTTTGGCCCTGGTCAGGAAAGGTTTCGATCGCCGCCATCGCCGCTTCGCCTACGGTGGTGTTGGGCTCGAAGGCAATCGACTGTGGGCGGTTGCGGTACCACAGCCCGCCCAGTAGAGCGATCATCAGGACTGCAATTCCTACAGGGCCAAGCACAACTGAAAGCACTTTGGTTTTGGTAGATGGGCGGCGTCTAGACCGTTTAGATGCATCCGTTTTGGTCATAACCTCACTGCAAGCCTATTCGTGAACGTTCGTGCTCTAGTCTAGCGACGATACCAGTCCCCAGGGGCAGGCCTCGGACTGAACGGGAGCAGGTCGGCATCCGGTAGTGCAAAAGCCTTGACCTTTTAGCTGGCTAGAGAGTTTAAACTAGCCATATCTCCATCTGAGGATTTGTATATGGCTGTGGCGACCCGGCTCAAAATTGGCGATGTGGCCAAGCAAACGGGCGTGGCCGTAGGGGCACTGCGCTACTACGAAAGCCTGGGATTGCTCAGCTCTGGGCGGGGCGATAACGGCTATCGTTATTACTCGCCCGAGGCCGTACACCAGGTGCAGTTTATTAAGAAAGCCCAGGCGCTAGGGTTCTCGCTCGACGACGTAGGGGACGTGCTCAACGTGCACCAGCGGGGTGATGTGCCCTGTGAATTTGTGCGATCGCTGCTGCAAGACAAAATTCAGCAGCTAGATACCCAAATCCAGCAGATGATGGCGTTTAAGGCCGATCTAGAGCAGTACCGCGATCGCTGGGCCGAGTCGCACCCCCGCCCGCAGCCTGGGGACATTTGCCCGCTGATCGAAACGGTACCGCTGGAACCCGTGAGCTAGAATAGGAAACTGGATCAATCCTGACTGATTGACAATTTTTACGCAGCATTAGGCACAGCATTTCAGCCATGAAAAGAATTGTAGTCGGACTCTCCGGCGGCGTAGACAGTTCGGTAGCGGCGGCCACCCTGCACCAGCAGGGCTACGACGTGGTGGGCCTCACCCTATGGCTAATGAAGGGCAAAGGCCAGTGCTGCTCTGAGGGCATGGTCGATGCGGCCAAGCTCTGCGAAGACTTGGCTATTCCCTACCACGTGGTCGATAGCCGCGAGGTATTTGAGCGCGAGATTATCAATTACTTAGTCGAGGGCTACGGCAGCGGCATTACGCCCCTGCCCTGCTCGCAGTGCAACCGAGCAGTGAAGTTTGGGCCGATGTTGCAGTACGCCCGAGAGGAATTGGGCGCAAGTCGCATCGCCACGGGCCACTACGCCCGCATTACCCAAAACACCGAAACGGGCCGCTACGAGCTGCGCCGCGCCGTTGACCCGGCCAAAGATCAGTCCTACTTTCTCTACGACCTGACCCAAGATTTGCTGGCCGCCTGCGACTTTCCCCTCGGGCACCAGACCAAGACCGAGACGCGCCGCATCGCTGCCGAGCTGGGGCTGCACACCGCCGCCAAGCCCGACAGCCAAGACCTGTGCCTGATCGAGCACCATGGCTCGATGCAGACCTTTTTAGACAAATACCTGGCCCCCAAACCCGGCGATATCGTCGATACCGAGGGCCGCATTTTAGGCCAGCACACCGGCATTCACCACTACACCATTGGCCAGCGCAAGGGCCTGGGCATAGCCGCGCCTAACCCGCTCTACGTGGTGGGCTTTGACATGGGCAAAAACCACGTGATTGTGGCCGATCGCAGCGATGCCCACTGGCCCGACTGCACCGTGCAGCGGGTGAACTGGGTCTCGATCGCCGCCCCCCAGGAGCCAATGCCAATATCGGTGCAGATTCGGTACCGCAGTGAGGCCGTGGCGGCAACGCTGGTGCCTCTACCCTCTGAAGCCGGAATGGGCGACCGGGTAAAAATTATGTTCGACGAGCCGCAGTTTGGCGTTACCCCTGGACAGGCAGCGGTGTGGTACGACGGCGATCGGGTGCTGGGTGGAGGCCTGATTGAAGCCACTGTCCCGGAGGCAGTGGCAACGACCTCTGACGTTCGGGTTCTCAGTCATTAAGCGATCGCCATGGCAGACATCACCAAAGACCAGCAGCACCCGCAGTACAAACTCGATCGCCAGGTGGTAAACCAGCTTTTGGCGGGCGACGCTACCGACTTCAATTTGGTCGAACTGGCCCGGCTAATGACTCGCTACGACGGGTTCCCCGGTGCCCGCGACATACAAACCGACCTCAAGAAAGCACTCAATCGCTGGCAGCTCACCGAGAGCGAGCTGTTTAAAAAAACCCGCGCCATTCACCAGCAGGGCGACGTCTATAAGGGGCTAAACCGAGGTCGCGAAGACTGGAGCTAGAGGAAAGGCAGAACTCCAGCTCTTGAGAAAAACTAGATGTGGCATAGTTAGGGAAATGCGGAGCAACTCTATGATCCCATTCACCGCAACAGCACTTTTTACGTTTGAAGACTACATTGCCTACGATGACGGCTCTGAGAGTCGCTACGAGCTAGTTGATGGGGAGCTAGTTGCAATGTCACCGCCGGTTATGGAGCATTTTTTAATTGCTAAATTCTTAGAACAGGCATTAGATATCGAAATTAGGAGACTTCAGCGTCCTTGGCTATGTTTTCGTGAATCAGGTGTAAGGACTGGGCTGCGAAAATCACGGCTCACTGATGTGTCTGTGGTCACACTCGATCAGGCTCAAGAACTAAAAGGCAGATCGGTTGTTTTTTCAACTTCTCCCCTGCTGGTGATAGAAGTCGTTAGCCCCGACTCTGTTACCCGCGACTACCGCTACAAGCGCACCGAATACGCCGCTCTAGAAATTCCTGAGTACTGGATCGTTGACCCGCTGGAATTTAAGGTGACGGTGCTGGTCTTTAACGAAGGGCTCTACGACGAAACCGTATTTGTGAGGGATCAGCCGCTGGTGTCGCCTACGTTTCCAGAACTGGCGTTGACAATAGATCAGATCTTGGCGGCGGGGGAGTTGCCGTAGGGTGTAGGACCAGAAACCGGGTTTCTTTGCAGCAATCGCCAGCTAATCCTAAACTTGCCGCAGAAACCCGGTTTCTCTCCACCGCGCCTGCCCTGTCGCCAGCGGTATAC
>JBARVK010000201.1:0-4344 GCA_049646225.1 Nodosilinea sp. | reverse complement strand
GACCATGGCCGTCAGGTGTTTCCCGCCGCCAATTTTCCCCAGGTCGAGATCGTGGGCTACAGCCCGCTGGAGTCGGGGGCATGGCAAAATGGCGTGCTCTCAGGCTGTGATGGCGTGGTGAACCTGGCCGGGGCACCGATTTCAGAACGCTGGAGCGACGAGCACAAGCAGGCCATTATGGACAGCCGCCAGATTGGTACCCAAAAGCTGGTCGAAGCCTTAGCTAAGGCCGACCCGAAGCCAGCGGTGTGGGTCAATGCCTCAGCTATTGGCTACTACGGCACCAGTGAAACCGCCACCTTTGACGAAACCAGTACCCCAATTGACAACGACTTTCTCTCCCAGGTGTGCCAAGCCTGGGAAGGCGCGGCCCAATCGGTCAAAGACTACGGCACCCGCCTGGTTATTTTGCGCTTTGGTATCGTGCTGGGCATGGGCGGGGCGGTGGCCAAAATGCTGACCCCCTTTCGCATGTTTGCCGGTGGCCCCATCGGCAGCGGCAAACAGTGGTTCTCGTGGATTCACCGCGACGACCTGGTCAACCTGATTATCCAGGCCCTACAGGATCCGCAGATGGAGGGGGTGTATAACGCCACCGCCCCCAACCCGGTGCGCATGGGCGAATTTTGCGAAGCCCTCGGCAAGGTGCTGAACCGTCCCTCCTGGCTGCCGGTGCCCGACTTTGTGCTAGAAGCAATCTTGGGCGACGGTGCCCAGGTCGTCTTAGAGGGGCAGCAGGTACTGCCCAAACGCACCGAGGATAGTGGGTTTACCTACCACTACAACCAGGTTAAAGCCGCCCTCGAAGACATTGTCTGAAGTTACGTTTTTCTCGTTTACTGATGAGCCAAAACACGCCATGGATATTGGTGAGCTGCGCCGTGACTATACCCAGCGGGGTCTCGATGCCACTGACCTTGACCCCGACCCCTTTGTCCAGTTTGAGCTGTGGTTTCAGCAGGCTCGCGAAGCCGAGTTACTAGAGCCAAACGCGCTGGTGCTTTCTACGGTGTCGGCGGCGGGCGAACCCCACCAGCGCACGGTACTGCTCAAGTACTTCGATCGCGACGGCTTTGTCTTTTTTACCAACTATGGCAGCCGCAAGGCTCAGCACATTGCGGCTAATGCCCATGTTTCTATGCTGTTTCCCTGGTATCCCCTGGAGCGGCAGCTGGCGATCGCCGGTACCGCCAGCAAAATTTCGGTAGCCGAGTCACTCCAATATTTCTCGTCGCGCCCTCGCAGCAGCCAGCTTGGGGCCTGGGTATCGCAGCAGAGCAGCGTGATTTCTTCGCGGCAGCTGCTAGAGAACCAGTTTGACACCATGAAAGAGAAATTTCTCAATCAGGAGGTACCCCTGCCCGGTTTTTGGGGCGGCTACCGAGTCAAGCCCACTAGCTTTGAGTTTTGGCAGGGACGACCCAGTCGCCTGCACGATCGCTTTTTGTACAGCCAGCCCGAGGGCCAACCCGACGGCCAGTGGGCGATCGATCGCCTCTCTCCGTAGTAATGCATGGCATAAGTTTAGGAACTAGTCCTGAACGCTAGGGAGCAGTTGTAGGTTGGGTGGAGCGCCAGCGGAACCCAACAAAGGCTTGCTGCTGTTGCTGTTGGGTTTCACTTCGTTTCACCTAACCTACGAGAACTATTTCGGATCGCGTGGCTCCCTAGCTCCCTAGCCCCCTAACGTTCCAAAAACATCACCTCAACGATTGACTGATACGAAATCCGATTTGATAAGCCCCGATTCATCATCAGGAACCTCGTAGGGGCGTAGCATGCTACGCCCCTACCAATCGGGGGTAGCCAAGTAGGATTTGGTATGAGAGCCCTAGACCAACAGGCTAAAGTCCACCCGCTCATAAATATCCATCATTGGCAAACGGGCATCGGTAATGGCCAACTCCACCACCGAGTCTAGCCCCGACTGGGTGGTCATTCCCCACAGGTGCTCTTCAGCCCGATAAAACTGCTCAACTCTGGCCTCGGCCTGGTGCACAAACAGGTAGGCCTGCAGGTACGGAATCGATCGGCAGTGGCGAAAGATATGGCCTCGCTCTGGCAGAGTCACCGCATTGGGATGGTAACCCGGAGTTGGGTCGGCCAAGATCTCAAACATCACGCAGGGGTTGATCACGCGATCGTCCTGGCCGTCGTGCAGCAGGGGTTCACCCGCCACTACCATCAGATCAGGGTACACGCCCAGCCTTTCCGTCGGCAGCCACACCTGCACACCTCGGGGCAGCACTTCGTAGAGGCTGTGGCCGCAGGTGACATCCATCAAACGCATCAGGTTGCGCAGTATGCGCCCCTGGTTAACTGAACCCTTACTCATCCTCGTCGTCAGCCTCGCCTCCCACGACCACATTGCGAATGCGAAGGCTGGGGCCACCGCAGCCCACGGGCAGCCCGTTTTGACCGCCCTTGCCGCAGCCCCCCGACTCATCCCAGTAGAAATCGTCGCCGATCGCCTCAATATTGGCCAGGGTGCGAAAGACGTTGCCCGACAGGGTGACATCGCGCACGGGCTCAGCCAGCTGGCCGTTGCGAATCATCCAGGCTTCTCCGGCGGTAAAGGTGAACATTTCGCCGTTGGTCATGCCCTCTAACCAGTTGCGGGCGTAGACCCCTTCTTTGATATCGGCAAACAGGTCGTTGACTGGGGTGGTGCCGCGCTCGATCCAGGTGTTGGTCATGCGCACCAGGGGCGAGTAGTGATAGTTAAGGCAGCGGGCATTGCCAGTCGGCGGCTCGCCCAGCTTACCCGCCGTTTCGCGGGAGTGCAGTCGCCCCACCAGCACCCCATCCTGAATCAGCTGGGTGGTGGTGGCCGGGGTACCTTCGTCGTCGTAAAAGTAGCTGCCGCGATGCCCCTCAGGGGCCGCCCCATCAAAAATTTGCAGACTGTCGGGGCCAAATCGGCGACCCATGCTCATCGATTCCAGCAGATCGGGGTTTTCGTAGGCCATATCGGCCTCCGACAGGTGGCCAAAGGCTTCGTGAACAAAGAGCCCGGTCAAAATGGGGTCGATGACGACATCGTAGGTGGCCCCTCGCACCGAAGGTAACTCTAGCGCCGCGACGGCTCGCTGTGCCGCCCCTATCACCTGAGTATCCAGATTCTCCAGGTCTTCGTAGGCCTTGCGCGAGCCGGTGGTTTCCCGACCGGTTTGGACGGTGTCGCCGTCGCGGGCGGTGGCGGCAAAGCGCATTTCCATATCTGACCAGGCCTGATCGATTAGAGCGCCTTCAGAGGTGACAAGCAGTACCCGCTGGGCCACGTCGGCATAGCGCACAGAGGTGGTAGCGATGCGGCGATCTGAGCTCTGGAGCAGATCGGCGTAGTGGCTACACAATTCTTTTTTGCGGGCCAGGGAAATGAACCGTGGGTCTGTACCGGTTAGGTGCAGGCGGCGGACCACCTGTACCGGGTCAATCGGGGCTAGCAGGGTTTCGTCGTGGCCCACCAGGCGAGCGGCAGCTACAGCGGCCTCAATACAGCCTGTTAAGCTCTCTAAATCGTTAAAGCTGGCAAAGCCCCAGCCGCCCCGATAGCAGGCCCGCACGTGGCCACCGATCGCGATCGCTTCGCTGAGCGTCTCTGCCCGCCCCCCCCGCAAAAAGATATCGGTGCCCTCAGACTGCTCCAGGCGAATCGCCAGGTAGTCTACACGCGGCCCCCAGCGATCGCATAGCTCCTGCATTTGGGTCTTTGCCTGGTCGATCGCCTGTGCCATTTTCATACCCTGCCGCTTTCCCCAAATGTATCATTCAGAGGCCCCTGCACTCAGGGGGAGATCACAGGCTAAAATCACAGGTATGACTACAGACTTTGACTACACCCTGCCCCCCGCCGTCAAGCGAATTTCAGGCTCCTTTCGGCTGGTGGGCTGGATCAGCTTTTGGACTCAAGTAGTGCTGGCGGCAATCTCCAGCCTGGTGCTGATGTTTGCCCTGGTTAATCTGGGGGCGCGATCGGGTCAAAGCAGCAATCCCGGTACGGGCGTTGGCCTACTGTTTGCGGCCCTGGGGCTGGTAGCCGTTTACCTCAGCGCCTTTTGGGCCTTTCGCTACACCCGCCTGGGTCGTCGCCTACGCAGCCGCGACACCAGCAAGCGCCCCAGCCCCAAAGACGCCATTCAGTCCCTGCGTTTGGGCACGGTCATCAGCATGGTGGGCATGCTGATAACCCTGTTTGGCAGCCAGGCGCTGATTGGCTCACTGCTGGGCAAAGCTCTGGCCCAGCCCCAGGGGGGCACGGTGTTTGTGCCCGGCAACGTAGGCCAGTACGTCGAAGCGTTTGATATTTTTGTCGTGCAGGCCAACACCAACACCCTGCTGGCC
>JBARVK010000200.1:0-1986 GCA_049646225.1 Nodosilinea sp. | reverse complement strand
CATGACCGCTGCGTCAATCGAGTTGCTGATACTTATTTGACAGGTTGGCGGCGAAACGCACTTAAAACTACTCACAGATGGGTGGTTTCTTCGAGGGTAGAGAATGGCCAAAATAATTGTTATGCGAGGATGCCAAGCAATGTTGCACGTGAGTTTATTCGTCGTCGAGGTTGGTGATAGGTAATCCGAAAAACCTTGCCAGGAATTCACCTATACCAATGGCTTGTGAAGGGATTTTATCTGTTCACAAGCCATTTCTTTGCAAGATTACGCTGGTAGCATCTAAGCTGTAGAAAATTAATTACTATGAGGAACTTGAGAGCTGAACCTCTTAAAGCGAACTCTCTAGTTTTCCACTGACCGAGAACTCGGTCAGAAATCTTTTTAGAAGCCGTCTTTCTGTAATCAGTCAAGGTCAATATCCCCTAAAATTCTTTAGTTATTAGGCTAATCATGAACCAATCTCTTCAGAAGCAACTTCAGCAGCGCCTGATAAATCTTGAAAGTGCACTGAAGTTTATCTTGGGCAACATAGATAACTTCTGCGTTGACTGGATTGACCTAAGTCTTTGTGAGCGATTTTTCCGGCAAAGTAAGAATGCGAAGGAATTTCCGCCGGTTATTCCTCTGCTACTTTGGCAGAATTGTTACTACATTGCTTCTCCTAGTGAATGGAGTCAGGATACAATTTACGCCTTAGGCCAAAGTCTAGGCACTGAGATTCAAATCTTTCCCATTTCAGAAGAAAGCTATCGTGCTTGGTTCAAGCACTACAACTCGGAGCATCATCGCACCAGCGCTGAGACCCAGCGCGACCCGTTGACGGGGGAAGTGTTGCCGGAGAATATTCAAGAAACCGCGCAGCTGCATTTGTCCCAGACTGATGACCAAATTGAGCGTATTAAAACCTTGATTTTGAGTGCGCTGCGGAACCGGGCCAGCGATATTCATTTAGAGCCACTTACTGATGGGCTGCGGGTACGCTATCGCATCGACGGCATCTTGAGAGAGGTGATGATCTTTCCACCGGATGTGGGGCGTCGCATGGTGGTGGCCCTAAAGGTGATGTCACAGATGGATATCGCCGATAGTCGCCGCCCTCAGGATGGGCGCATTGGCGAAAAGTACGAGCTGGGGCAAAAAGACTACGGGCTAGACTTGCGGGTGAATACTCTGCCCTGCGTCAGCAGTGTAAAAGGAAATGCGAGCGAAAAGGCTGTTTTACGGTTGCTAAAGCAGGACAATTCCTTCGCCACTATTGAAGAGGTGGGTTTTACTAAAGCCACCTACCCCATTTACAAAAGCTGGCTAGATCAACCCCAGGGCATGATCATTCTGACGGGGCCAACGGGGTCTGGCAAAACCAGTACGCTCTACGCCAGTTTGAAGGCGATCGCCACCGAATCCGTCAATGTGGTCACCGTCGAAGACCCGGTAGAGTATGTGCTGCCCGGCATTACTCAAACCCAGGTGAACGAGGCAGCTGGGATGACCTTTGCCGCAGGGTTGCGCTCTATTCTGCGGCAGGACCCAGACATTATTATGATTGGCGAGATTCGGGACAGCGAAACTGCTGAGACGGCAGTTAGGGCGGCATTGACCGGACACCTCGTCTTTACCACGCTGCATACCAACGATGCCGTCGGGGCCATTCCCCGATTGAAGGATATTGGCCCTGACCCAGGCCTAATTAGTGATGCGTTGCTAGGGGTTGTGGCTCAGCGTTTGGTGCGGCGGGTATGCCCCCATTGCGCTGCCCCCCACTCCTTAACTGAGCAGGATGTTGTCTTGCTGGGTCTAGACCGGGAGGCAGTGGCTGTCGGTACCCCTCTCAAGGGGCAGGGCTGTAACCAGTGTTTTGGCTCGGGCTACCTGGGCCGAGATGCCATCATTGAACTGCTCAATGTGGATAGCCAGGTGCGCCAGATTATCTATGAGGGATCGCTGACGCAGCTCAATCGCTACCTGCGGAGCATTGAGTACCAG
>JBARVK010000199.1:0-2021 GCA_049646225.1 Nodosilinea sp. | reverse complement strand
CCTTTGCCCAGTCAGGCCGCACCGGCGACGAAGGCACCTACCAAAGCGAACAGCCCGGCCCCAACTATGAGAACGTGCTTGCCGCCGCCCAAGACCGACTCTCCGGCAACTACCAAGACAGCCGTCTGGTGCTCACCGACGTGAGCAAAGCTGTGCTGACTAACGAAGCCTACCGCTACCGCCAGCAGGCAGAGCAGGCGGTTATGAAGCCGACAGACCCCTGCTACCAACAGCAAATCATCTGCCCCCTCAACCGCTACCAGCTCGACGCCCAAGTCATGCTCGACCTGGCCAAAGCCGATCGCGACTGGGGCAAAGCCAACGCCGCATTGTTCAGGGTAGAGGCGGTAGAGCAAGCCCGCTCAATGGCTGCCCTGCCTCAAGACCCACCCACCAACCTGGCCGTGGTCGCCATCCAAAACCTGGTGCAGTACCACGACCGGCAACATTCCCTCAGCGAAGAGGTGCAGGCCCATGAAGTTAGAAACTAATCACCTACTCTACGCCTCGGCTGGGGCCGCTGCTTTAGGGCTGCTCTGCGGCCTGCAACGCCCCGCCAGCAACCTCACCCCCGCCGACCTGGAAGCATTCGCCAATGGGGCTCAGATTCGCTACGAAAAAACCTACCCCTACTTACCAGCGGCGATTGCCTTTGGAGCTGTCGCCGTCGGCTGTGGGGTGGCTTGGGCGCTGGGGGGAGAGCAGCCGAAGGTAGCGATCGCAGGCCCTCGCATGGAAGCCAACCCAGGGCCACAGCCTCAGTGGAATGGGAGCATCCCCTTTCCCAACGATGCTGAGACCGACTCATACCGCGTCGGCAACCCCGCCGCCATTCTCGCCGCCCGCATGCGCCCCACCCTGATTTCAGCCAATCCCCGCGTCGGCAAAGGGCTAACCGTAGCCCATGCCTACCGCCAAGCCCAAGCCAAGCACGGCGCGGTGGTGTGGGTCATTCAGCCTAAGTACCACCCAAAAGAGCATGGCTACTGGGAGAAAGCCGACAACGTGTTGGGCTTTATGGCCGACTCCCTAGAGACCCAAGAGCAGCGTGACGACATCTGCGAGCAGATGCAGAAATTCATCTTCGCCTGGCGGCAACTGCCCACCCGGCCCAAGGTGCTGATCATTGACGAGCTGGCCATGATGAAAACCGCATTCAAAAGCTGGTATGACAACTTCCTGAAGTCACAGCTAACTATGGAACTCTCATCAGGTGAGACTGACGACCGAGCCTTGTGGGCTGTTACTCAATCATCCCTGGTAGGCGATCTTGGTGTTAGCGGCGGCATGCGGGCTACCTTCGACTTGCTTACTATCCAAACACCCAGCAGCCAGAGCCATCTAGATAGCCTTCGCAAATCAGATACCAGTGTTCCAGCGATTGACGATGAGGTGCTTTTTGAGCGGTCTTTCTCACCCAAAAAAGCTGTCTTCTACCACTCAGAAATCAAAGAGTGGCTGCCCATGGTGGCCTACGAGGTGCCGGAAGTGATGGAAGTGGCCGGAAGTGGGCGCGGAAGTGGCGGAAGTACTCTATCTGCAAGGAATTTGGCCGATTCACTTCCGGCTACTTCCGACTTCCCAAAGCTCGCCTACGGGCTACCTATCGGCCTCATCTTGGCTGTGACCAAGGCCCTGGCGGAGAATATGAGCCGCACCAAGATAGTCGAAGAAGTTATGGGCTACAAGGGACGAAAATTCCAAGAGGGTGCCGAGCTTTTTGACCGTATCAAATCCATCATTGAGGAAAATTCCTAATGGCAAGCTCTAAAAATAATCAACTCGCCAATAGCAACAACGGGCCTGACGTAATCGACGGGCAAATTATCGACATTACCCCTCAGCTCGCCCAGCAAGCCCGTGGCGGCGCGATTCAAATGGCACCCCGCAACAGCATGCGCTCTAACGTGCAGGATGGCGGTTGGTTCGATGCCACCAGCGGCAAGCGTAAGCCCATCTTTGTCATCACGCCCACCACCGACCCTTGGAGCATTTTCCCAGTGATCCGCAGCGGTCTCAGC
>JBARVK010000198.1:0-3369 GCA_049646225.1 Nodosilinea sp. | reverse complement strand
GGCCTGCTCAAGCTGGTGCACAGAATCGTAGAGCCGATCGGTTTCAGATCTAAACAAAAGGGCTCGCAGCTGTTCTAGGGCGGCGGCATCCTCTTCGGAGGGTCTGGAGGCAGGGTTGGAGTTAGCGTCCGGCTGAGTTGAGGGGTTGGGTTCGACCGGGGCCGAAGAGAGGGTTGTCGCCTCCATCGACTGCGACTCTGGGGCGGCCGCCCCAGAATCGCAGTCAAAGTCGGGATCGGCTTGCCCCTCTGAGGTCGCGTTTGCCGTGGGCGGCGGCGATAGGTGGCCGCCCTCCAGCAGATCGGCTAGCAGGTCTACCAACCCCTCCATGCCATTGGTAGAGGGCAGGGGATGGTTGGAAGCGGCCACAGGGTCGGCTGGCGCAGGCCGATCGTCGTTTGGAGACTCGGATGGTGAGGTCATACCAATCTAGATCAGTCCATTGACGCCGCTTCGGGCAAGGCTGGGTTGCTGCCGTCTAACTGCTTTGAATCAGCGGCCTGCCGCAGTTGAGGAACAAATTCTGTTCCCTTTAGCCTCAGGCCCAGCTCAAACAGCATTTCGGCCATGTCTTCTTTGGCAATTTTGGTGTCGGTTAGGGCCGAAACGCGCCGCTCTAGCTCTTCGTAGATCTGGTTTCTCAGGGTCAAAATATCTTCTTGCAGCTTCTCCCGGTTAGCCAAAAAGTCATCCCGCAGGGAGCTAGTTTGCTCATCGACGGTTTCGTCGAGCCGCTGTACATTACTTGACAGTCGTTTGCTGAGCAAATCGAGCTGCTGCCGCAGGTCAACTTTCTCTTCGTTGTCTTTTAGGGCCAGGGACTTGAGTTTTTTTTCTAACCCTTCTACCGAGGCCTGTAGCTCGGTGGTGAGAACCTGTTTGACTTCTTCGGTGCGATCGCGAATTTCCTGCTGAAACCCCGATAAATTTGATTCAATTTGCTCTAGCCGACTGTTGTGATCCCGCAGCTGAGAGCCGAATAAAATATCGCGAATTTGGTCGATATTGCTGATCTGATCCCGAAAATCGGCTTTAGTCATGCTGTTCATCTAGAATTCCTCAGGTCAGTGGTCGAAGGTGAAGGGCCAGGGTGGTCAAGTCTGTCGTCAGGTCGAGTCGGGGTCAATTGGTTGACCCATGGGATTCGCTCAGGCCCGACAAGACCTGCAACAGGTCAACCCCGCCAGCACTCCCGTTGAGATCGCTGGCGGCTGGTTCAGCCACGGCCATAGAGTTTCCCGCGCTCCGAGCCATTGCCGAGCTCTGTTTCAGCCGAGTGCCCAGCCCAAACAGCATGTCGGACAGCTCATCCTTGGCCGTTTTACTGTGGTTGAGGGTGGTCAGGCGCTGATCCAGGTCGTCAAAGACCTGCTGCCGCAGGGTTTGAAGATCGTCTTCTAGTTTTTGACGGTTGAGGGTAAAGTCTCGGCGCAGAGAGTTCATCGAGCTATCAATGGCCTCGCTTAGTCCATCGGCGTGGCTGGCGAGCTGCTTACTCAAACGATCCATCTGCTCTCGAATTTCAGTATTTTCGTCGTTGCCCTTGAGGGTTAGGTTTTTTGTTTTGCGGTCTAAATCTTCAAAGGCGCCGTGAATCTGGGTCAGCATTACCTGTTTAACGTCTTCGTAGCGATCGCGCGCCTCCTGCTGCAAGATCGACAGACGATTTTCGATCTGCTCAACGCGATCGCTATAGCTCCTGAGTTCTGTGCCGAACAGAATTTCGCGAATCTGGTCAATATTGCCCAGTTGTTCGCGCACCGAGGCCCTGGAAAGATCAATGTCTGTAGTCATAGGAGGTAATTAATTTTGTTAGGTTGACAACAAAGAGACGGAAAGGACTGCAAGCAAACATCAGTGGCCCGGCTCAGACGTTTGTTTGGATGATGGTCGAGGCGCTTTGCCATTGGCCTTAGCCGCCCCCATTTTGAGATCGACCTGAAACAGCTGACCCAGCGAATTAAGCCGAAAGCCCTCAGGGGTATAGTTATCAGGCAAACAATTGGTCGGCAGTACAGCTCTGTTGCCGTCGCGAATGGCAGAATAGCTCGGAGTCAGCATTTCTATGCCCATTTCATGACAGCGATCGCAAATGCGGCGATACAGTTCTGAGTAAATTTCATCTTCTAGGGTCGGATCATCAATGGATAGCTTGACTTGGTATATCAGCTCAAAGTTGTCGATCTGGCCGTGACGCACCAGGGGGGGAGGGTCAGCCAAAACCCCTGTGGTTTGCAGGGCACAGTCCCGCAAAAGGTCATAAACCGTTTGCCACGGCAGGTCATAGTCAAACCCTACGGAAGCCGAGATCTTCAGGGGCTGATTAGTATCCCGTCGGGAGGCCGTAAAGTTAAAAACCTCGTTGGAGAGCAGAGAAGAGTTGGGAATCGTCACAATCACATTGTTAGTGGTGCGCAGCCGCGTAGCCAGCAAAGATTTTTCCTCAATATCGCCAAGAGTATCATTGACTTGAACCCGATCCCCCACCTGAAATGCTCGGGTGTAGATCAAAATAACACCGGCAATGGCGTTAGACAGTGCCGCCGAAGAACCCAAGGAAAACAAAACCCCAACAAAGAGCGAAACCCCCTGAAAGGCAGGAGAGCCAAAACCTGGTAAATACGGGAAAGCCACCACCGCCGCCAGGGCTGCAGCACAGACTTCAATGATGCGATATGTAGGTACAGCCCAGTCAGCATAGAATCCAGCCACCGCGATTTCGCCACTTTCTAACCCCTCAAAGATGGGCTTGATAAATCGCAAGACGTAGTAGGTAAAAAATACAATTAAGGCAATAACAAAGAGGTTGGGTGCATAGTCAACGGCAGCGGCCTGGATTGTGCTGAGAGCGTCGATGGAATGACTGAAAAAGCCAGCCGCAATGTGGTTAGTCCTGGGATAAAGCCCTAAAACACAGACGATATAGAGCAGGATCAGGCCCAGACTTAGCGCCAGGCGGGTGGTTTTCCAAAGGTCTGTTAGAGCGGTCGAAAACCGACTGCGAGACATCAAGTCAAAGGTTTGAAACGATGATCCCGGCGCTATGCGCTGGTGAACAAGCCAAACTAAGCTACCTACCATCAGGGGCAGCAGTCGATTGACCACAAGCAGCAGCAGCACAAGACCCAGGGTGAGCAGAACGGTGCCTAAGATTGCCTGAATCCAGTTGATGCGATCGCCCTGTAGCCAGGGAGATGCCCGCTGCAACAACCCCTGCCCTCTAGCGATCAGCCCCAGCTGGGTTGACGAGTCAGCGGGTAAGGTCTGCCGGTACTGGCGAATAGAACGCTTTAGGGTTTGCAGGTAGTCTGCCGCTAGCTGGCTGGGGGTACTGCCTACGGCGCGGGCATCTGCCGCCGTGATCCGGGT
>JBARVK010000197.1:0-4206 GCA_049646225.1 Nodosilinea sp. | reverse complement strand
GAGCCAAGGTTGTGAGACGACACCCTATTCACGAGCGGGCTTTACAACGAGCGGTCAAACAAGCTGTTAGGCAGACTAGTATCACTAAGCATGGTGGCTGCCATAAGCAAAGTACAGCCATCAGCCGTGCGATCGCGGCTTATAGCTGAGCCAAGTGCCATTTAGGCTTCAGCAAGCGCTCAACCGCTACATAAAAAATGGCGGCGAAATGACGGTGGACTTTTTTGCTACGTGTAGAAGCTAGCCGGCCAAGCTCTAGAACGCTTACCAGATATGCTTTTCAAAGGATGGACGTAACTGGACTCGAACCAGTGACCCCCACGTTGTCAACGTGGTGCTCTAACCAACTGAGCTATACGTCCGGGCAGACATAGAAAGTAGCATATTGGAGGTTGCGATCGCAACCTCCTGCCGCATTGCTACTGTCCTAGCGCGGGCTTCAGCACCTCGGGGGACGGCAGCTCTGGGATAGTCTGCTTCGTTAGCTGGGCCACTCGAATGTTCGACAGCGCCGTGCCCTGGTAGTAGTAGGTCAAAATTTGCTGGTAGCCATAACCTCGGGTCGCGAGCCCGCGCGCCCCCCACTGGCTCATGCCCAGGCCATGGCCGTAGCCGCGCCCGTTCACTTGCAGGGTATCGCCCGCTAGGGAAACCGAACACAGCGTGCTGCGTAGACCTAGGGCCTGGCGAAACTCGGTGCCGGTGAGGGTACGGCTGCCCTGGCTACCCTGGAGCCGAATGGATACAATGCGGCCCCGTGGGGTTGCTCGCTCGGTAGCGACGCTTTGCAGGCGACCAATACCCGAGATGCGCTGGCCAACCTGCTGGGTTGAGAACGTCTCCGACCAGTTAAAAACAGGAGCATCTTGGTCAAAGTCGGGCACCCCGCGCAGGTAGGGGGTGGGCCGCTGCCAGATGTCTTCAGAATTTTCGGTGTAGCCGCCGGAGGACGAGTGGAAGACTGCCTCGATCACACGGCCCCCATAGGTGATCACCTGGCCCTGGGTGGCATTCACGGCGGTTTGTACTGAGGGTGTTTCGGCGGCGAGTCCACCGTAAACCTGGCTGGCGGTCGTGCTGGCAACATCAAATAGGTCGCCCTGGGTGCGATCGCGCCTATACAGCGCATAAGATCGGGCCGCTACCGCCTGGGCCTTGAGCGCCTCCTGGGGCCAGCTGGCGGGCATTTCGCTGCCCACAACGCCGTACAGGTAGGCTTCGAGATCGACCCAGTTGACCGCCGTCACTTTGCCGTCGGTGGGTACCACCAGCACCTTGCCTCGGTACCACTTGTCATTGATAAAGATGTAGCCACCACTGGTCGGCTCCACCCAAAAGGCCTGTCCCTGCCAGTCGGCCAGCTTCAGCCCGCCCGCTGAGGGGGTAATGGTGATCGATCGCCCCTGGGGGATCTGTCCTACCCCCTGGCCCGCGCTGTTTTTGATTACCGCTGGCGTCGAGCTGCCGACTACGGCTTGATTGAGGCGATCGCCGACGGCCACGCGCATTTCGACGGCCAGGGCAGGCAGCGCTATCAACCACCACAGAACCGATAGGCTCAGCCCATGCTTGAGCCCAGACTTGAGCAAGAAGAGGGTACGGCTGACCAGCAGCCCAAAGACGAGCGGTTGTCGAAGTAGGGTCATCGGGTATAAATACCTGAGGGGAGCGGGTGAGCATCGGACAGCGCTTCTCACGGTATCACTGATGCCCCATATCGGATCAATAGGATCCGATACCTACCTATGACTGCTCTGCCGCTCTCCGGTTGCCACCCCAGGGCCAGCTATAAAAGTGGCCCTACAGCCAAGCTAGGGCGGCACGATAGAGTCGTAGAGCCGCCGTAGAAACGCCATAATTTTGGCTCCGTACTCAGGATCGGCACTCCAGCGCCCGGTCAGCTGGCTGACTAAAGGTGCTATCCCCCGTACCACAAACTGAAAGCGGGGATCGACCTGACGCTGTACCAGCGGTTCGAGGCTGGCATAGGCTTTGAGGTGCTGAATTTGGGCCCGCACCCCGATCCGTGCGCTGGGGAACGAGGCCCCCTCCGGCCCGCCTGTGGGTGAACCAATGCCGCCAAAATTGTTCGAGGCCGGACTGAGGCTGCCGCCAAAGTTGAGGGCGTTGGTTTCGACCAGCATCTGAGCAAAGGCGATGTCGTGGTTCACCCCTTCGATCGCCGCTTCTTCTCGGTAGATTCTGGGCAGATCGCCGTAGGTATTTGCGGCGGCGGGGTTAACGCTTTGGAGAAACAGCTTTAGCTGGGTTTCGGTGGTGCTGCCAATGCCCATGATGCGATCGATCGCACCAGGGCAAAACTGTACCCCTGTGCGCGATCGCAGCCGCAGCGTGCGGGTAGCCGCATCCCACGACACCGAGACGTTAGAGATTTGCAGGTCGATGGCTTTGATATAGACCACGTTGGCGTAGCGAATGCGGTTAATGTTGGGGGCGGTCGATGCATCGACCCCCAGCAGATCGGCAATATCGATGGGAATGTAGGCATTGTTGTTTACGATGACGCCGGTCTCTGGGTAAAGGCTGCCGTTGAGGTTGATTCTAAACTCGGGCAGATTGCCCCCCGGCACGGTGGGTGCATCGTTGCTAACGGCCCGGCTCCAGGACGCTAACCCATCGGCAATGCCCAGGGCCACGTCGCGTCGCTGCCGCTGAATAATCGCTAAGTCCTGGGGATTGGTCAGGTAGCCCACCTCCATGAGCAGCGACGGGCAGCCCAGACTACGGCAAAAGGGCAGCATACCCGTGGGTGACTCGGTATCGGGCTTGACGCCTCGACTGGGTAACGAGGGCACCCGCCGAATCAGGGCCAGCAGCAGCAGCTCGGCATGGCTGCGGCGAACCTCGTTTCTGGCGATGTAAAACACCGCCGCCCCCCGTACTGCCGGGTTGCTAAAGGCACCGGCATGAATTTCTAAGGCCACATCATCGGGGCGGCAGCGAGCGTTAATCCAGGCCAGGGTTTGGGCATCGCTGAGCTCGTCGGGCACCGCCAGGACGGAAAAATTGCGCGACCTCAGCTCAGCCACCACCAGGTCGCGAATCTGAATCATCTCCGCTGCCTCTGTGGTGCCAGGCAGCACGGCACCAGGGTCAACGACCCCATTCTCAAACCCCCCATGCCCCGCTGAGATGAAAATTTGTGCCATATTGAACCGAATGCTTAGACGTTCTGGCCAGAATCATACCTAGGATATGGATGACTGGATGCGTTGAAGAGACAGGTGACTCAGAATTCGCTCTGCCTAAATTGTCTGAGTCCAGGGCTATCGTCAACGCGGGGGATAGCACTAGCTTGTCTCAACAGCGGTGGTCTGGGGGCTGCTGATCGACCCCGATGCCCTTGGCGATGCCGACCCCGACGCCTGGGGCGACTCCGTCCCCGCGCCGTTTTGCCAAAACCAGCACCCCGGCCTCGTCAAGAGGCCGGGGTGCTAGGGATCCACTAGGGTCGCTGAACGACCTTGACGATCGCGCTCTAGTAGTCGAAGTCGCCGCCCATGCCGGCGCCAGCGCCAGCGGCAGGGGCCTTGGGCTCGGGCTTGTCGACCACGATGCACTCGGTGGTCAGCACCATTGAGGCGATCGAGGCAGCGTTTTGCAGCGCCGAACGGGTCACCTTGGCGGGGTCAACAATGCCAGCCTCGTACATGTCGACGAACTGGTTGGTGGCGGCGTCGTAGCCGATGGTGAAGTCTTTTTCCTTCACCTGCTCGACGATGACGGCCCCGTTGACGCCCGCATTTTCAGCGATCCGGCTGAGGGGGGCGGTGAGGGCGCGGGTAACGATTTGCGCACCCAGCAGCTCTTCGCCGCTGAGGCTATCGCTGGCCCAGGCTTCGAGCTGGGGGGCCAGGTGGGCCAGGGTGGTGCCACCGCCGGGGACGATGCCCTCTTCCACCGCGGCCTTGGTAGCGTTGATGGCGTCTTCGAGGCGCAGCTTGCGATCCTTCATTTCGGTTTCGGTGGCGGCCCCGACTTTGACCACGGCCACACCGCCCGAGAGCTTGGCTAGACGCTCCTGCAGCTTCTCCTTGTCGTAGGTCGAGTCGGTTTCCTCAATCTGGCGGCGGATTTGCTCGCAGCGGGCTTTGACATCCTTCTCGTTGCCTTCGGCGACGATGGTGGTGGTGTCTTTGGTGATGGTGAGACGGCGAGCATTGCCCAGCATGTCTACCTTCACAT
>JBARVK010000196.1:0-2920 GCA_049646225.1 Nodosilinea sp. | reverse complement strand
GGCAAGGCCCTGCTAGAAACCGTTCAATCAGGGACATCTTACCTGCTGCACCAGGCTCGCCAGCAGCTAGGCATTCCAACCCCAGAGCCCCTGTCCCCCACCCTGCCGCCGCCGCCAGTCGCGCCGGTCGCTTCATCCCCCGTGGAGCCGCCGACCCCCAGCGGCCCGCCCGCCCCCATGGAGCCTCTAGCGACCCCTGAGCCATCCTCCCCAGTGGCAACGGTGAGTGCCAATATTGAAGATGAGGACGAGGACGATTTAGCCTAGGACAAGGATTTCGATTTTTGGATAAGGTTGCGATGTATTAGGTCAATGTCTTGCAAGCCCCCTATCGCAGGGGGCTTGCAAAAATAGTCTCTACCCTTAACCATTGGGTACCAGCTCACTCACGATTGGCAAAGTTGCAGCGGCCCAGGGAGAGGTCAAACAGGTGAAAGCCATACTTTTTCGAGAGTGCTTCAAACACCTTTAGTCCGCGCACGCTATTGCCGTGGCTGTCGAGCAGGGGCGAAAACACCGCGATACCGGCCTGATTGGGTACCACCGCCATAATTCCTCCCGACACACCGCTTTTGGCGGGAATACCGACTCGGAAGGCCCACTCGCCAGCAAAATTGTACATGCCGCAGGTGTACATGACGCTGAGAATATCGCGGACGTGCTCTGCCCCGACCGCCCTCTGCCCGGTCACGGGGTTGATGCCCTGGTTGGCCAATGTTGCCGCCATCACCGCCAGGTCATGGGCGGTGACTAGCACCGCGCACTGCTGAAAGTACAGGTCGAGTGCCTCCTCAATGGGCTGCTCAATCATGCCAAAGTTAAGCATCAGGTGGGCCATCGCCCGATTGCGGTGGCCAGTCGATCGCTCTGACATGAATGTCGACACATCGACAAATACCTCGCTGCCCACATAGCTCTCAAACATAGCCAGCATTCGGTTGAGCCGCTCAGCCAGGTCGCTGCCGGTAATTAGGCCCGTGGTCGCGATCGCCCCCGCATTCACCATCGGGTTATCGGGTCGTTTCGAGTCTTCGTCCAGACGAATCAGCGAATTAAACGGATCGCCCGTTGGCTCTACTCCCACCTTTTTGATCAGCTTTTCGCGGCCATAGTCTTCCAGGGCCATACCATAGACAAACACCTTAGAAATGGACTGAATGGTAAATTTCTGAGCCACATCACCCACCTCAAAGCTGCGGCCATCCAGTGTGACCAGACTAATACCAAACCAGTCGGGGTTAGCCCGTGCCAGTTCGGGAATATAAGAGGCTAACTTGCCGTTAGAAATCCCCTTGAATTCGTGGTAGAGCTGTTCTAGAAAGGCCTGTACCTGGGGCATAGGGGGTTAACTACTTCTGTTCAGGGTGCTGAGCTTCGGGTCGGTGATCCCCCAGGTCGTTGAGCCGCCAGATAAACTGGTGCAGCTTGCCAAAGTCGCGGTGGTTAAAGTGCATCACCAGCCGGGGCAGGTCAGCGGTTTCGTCCCTGTGCTCTTCCGGAAGAGCCGCCGTTTTCTCAATTTGGCCCTTGGCCAGAATGGCGCTAAATTCGTCGTTTAGCAGGGCCACAGCGGCCTCGCTCAAATCACACTTGAGCCGAACGATCAGTCGATCGCCAGCATAGCGGCAGGAGTGATATACCCGGTAAAAGCTGCTAATCGCGTGGCAAGCGTCATCGACATTGTCGGTAATGGTGTAGAGACTAGGGTCGTCAGGGCTGATCAACCCCCGATTGAGCAGGTGGGTGCGAATATAGCTGTCCCAGCCCTGCCAGTAGTCGCCGCCGGGGTGGTCGAGCAGCACAATGGGCATGGGGTCGGCTTTACCGGTTTGAATCAGCGTCAGCGACTCAAAGGCTTCATCCTGAGTGCCAAAGCCGCCGGGAAATAGCACCAGGGCATCGCTTTCGCGCAAAAAGAAGAGCTTGCGGGTAAAGAAATACTTGAAGTTGATCAGCTTCGGGTCGCCCGCCATGATCGGATTAGCCCCTTGCTCGAAGGGCAGCTGAATGTTGAGCCCAAAGGAGTGCTCAGAACCGGCTCCAGCGTTACCGGCTTCCATGATGCCACCTCCGGCCCCAGTCATAACCATAAAGCCCAGCTCGGTGACCTGCTTGGCAAACTGCTCGGCTAGTTTGTAGTCAGGGCTAACCGCGCCGGTACGGGCCGAACCAAAAATGGTGATTTTACGGGTGTGGCGGTAGGGGTAGAAGACCTGAAATCCCTGCTCCATATCGAGCAGGGCGTAGTTCAAAATTTTCCAGTCTAAGCGGTCTGCCTCGCGCCCCATCATGCGCAGGATGGTCTCTAGCACCTGGCGAATGAGTTTGCCGTGCTCTAAGTGCGGCAGCTGCTCTAGCACCGTGACCAAATCGGCCTGAACGCCAGAGGGAATATCAGAAGGGAGCGCAACCATACGCTGTTGGTTCCATAGAGGCAGCACTCTATTTTAGCGACAATTTTGCCCCTTACCCTGCAAAACCCTCTAGGGAAAGACTAATGCTTCCCCAGAGGGGTTCTGTGGATTAGGTAAAGCTAAATCAGCGGGTTCAGCCAGCTCAGATCAGCCCTACTGCTAGATAGGAGTGCGGCCAGGTTAGCCGATTTAAGCATCCAGCCAGGTCGCTAAGTACTACTCAGTTAGGTCAACTGTGCCCAGGACAAAGCGATCTTACATCAATGCTTCAAAGACCGGCTGCCTCAAAGGTAATCACAGTCGCCTAATTTACCGCTACCGCTGAGCGCCTATATGCCTACAGATACTTCTCAAGGGTATTGGCGAGGGTTGTTTTGGGTACAGCCCCAACAACCATATCGACCCGCTGCCCCTCCTTGAAGATCATGAGGGTGGGGATGCTGCGGATACCGTACTGGCTAGCCACGCTGGGGTTCTCGTCAGTATTGACCTTAACAACCTTGATC
>JBARVK010000195.1:0-13827 GCA_049646225.1 Nodosilinea sp. | reverse complement strand
CAATTTAGGCGCGTCGGGGCTCGTGTCCTTGTTTAAGTCTATCTCCGGCTCCCCTAAACTGGCCGCATACTCGCCACGGGTGAGGCTGACGGTAACCACTAAGGCTAGGCACGCCACAAATGTCAGCCCTAAAATAAACAGGGCAAAAATTTCTCCCGCCGAGAGAGGGCGATCGGTAGGGTCTAGGTACATGTTGGCAGGCTCCCGCCGAGATGGAGCAGTCGGCGTATGTCGCAGCGAGTCTAGGGGCTGCATGACCGAAATGCGGGAGTAGCCCACTTGCTGATCGTAGGCCCAGCGGCGATCGGGGCTGCTCAAAATGGCATAGGCATTGTTGAGCTGCTGAAATTTCTCGGTGGCTTCGGCGGCAGGCAGCGCGGTGGTATCGGGATGGTAAAGCTTGCTGAGGTCACGAAAGGCACGTCGAATCTGCTGGGGGCTAGCGGTAGGCTTAACTCCCAGTTGGTCGTAGTGGGTTTTGGATTTTGAGTTTAAATCAGGCATAACATCCCACTAGCAGGGCAATTGACAAAGGGGGAGGGTTAGACACCATTACCCTGGGAGCAGTTCCCAATCATCAAACGAGCCGACCTCAAGCGATCGAGTTAGGCGAATTTGCGCCAGGGTAAAGACCACTGGAATGACTCGACTGTAGTTGGTTGCCACCGCTCGCCAGCCCAAATCGGCTAAAAACCAGCTCCACAGGGCAGGACCCAACACCGAAAAAACAGCTCGAGTGGTTCCGTAGCGGGCGGCGCTAGTCACCACCCCCCGCGAGGCCATCCGCAGGGCAAACCGCTGGTGAATCTGAGCCACTACAGTGCCACCGCCGTTGACCACTGCTTGGCGAGCTACTTCATAACGAGCGAGCTGAAAAGCCATTTGCCGAGCGATCTGCTGAAGTAGCCAGGGTCGCAGCAGGGCGCTGACTGCCACCGCCCCGCTACCTTTGGCCAGCAAACCCAGCGGATTCGCCTGCAGGGCCAGCGGCAGAGCCTCATATTGAGCCTGACCAGTTAAAGATTGCTTTAGAGACTGCTGGAGGCGATCGCGCTCAGATTGAGGTAGCTTCTTCCAGTTGCTGCGTAGCAGGTGCAAAAAGACCTCTGCCTCCAGGTCATCCGTGGACCAGGCTTGAGCGTAGGGCACTTTCAGATAGTGACAAATTTGGATGAGCGCCTGGCGGTAGGTCACGCGCTGGCTTTGGCCATGGATCACCGTCAGCCCATCGGCGGCCAGGAACCGAAAACGCTGCTCTAAACGGTCGAGCCACTGTTGCCGACTCCCGCTCTGAACAGCTAGCGGGTCGGCATTGTGTAAGTAGTCTAGCGGGTTGAATCGAGGCCGAAACAGCATGTCTGTCAGGGCCAAGAGTTCATCATCTGTTGCTAGCTCCAGGGCAGACCGCAGCTCATCCACCGGGCATCACCGTTCAAAACTGTCTTACATTTTTACACACTTCCCCAGGATAGGATGATGGGCAACGGCGACAGGGCAAAATTTGAGGAGAAACTGGCATGGAGGATGTGGTGGTAGTAGGGGCGGGGCTGAGCGGACTAACAGCGGCTCACGCGCTGCACCAGGCAAACTATCGGGTAGTTGTGGTAGATAAGTCGCGGGGACTGGGGGGTCGGGTTGCGACCCGCCGCATCGGCAACACCGTCGTGGACCACGGCTGCCGGTATCTGCAACCCTTTGATGATCCCCATCTCAGCCCCATTCCTGACCTGTTGGCGGCGGGTGTGCTTCAGCCCTGGCAGCCAGAGCGGTTTGACCTGGGAGATGATGGGGTGCTAACCGCTACAGCGCCAGGTACACTCTATGCCGCTTCCCAGGGGATGAGCGCGATCGCCAAAGGTTTGGCACAGGGGCTGACAATTCATCGACACTGGCGAGCTACTGCTATAACGCCGCTACCCCAGGGATGGCGGATTGAGGGAGAAGCCTTGGGAGAACCTAGCAAAGGCAAACCCAGTGCTCTGGAGGCTAGATCCATTGTGGTGGCTATTCCCGCCCCCCAGGCGGCAGCGCTACTGCGGACGGCCCAGGACTGTGAGGAGGTGCACACGTTGCTGCACCAGCTTCAACAGGTCGATTTTGAAGCTGTCATTACGGTTATGGCTGGCTATACCTTGGCTCAAGCGGCTAATTTGCCGATTCAAACCGGCTCCGGCGGCTGGATGGTGACGAGTCAAACTCACCCCACGCTGCGATGGATGGCCTTAGACAGCAGCAAGCGCACCGCTCCCGAGGAAGCGGTCGCCGTAATTCACAGCACCTCAACAGTTGCCTCTAATGCGCTCAGCGACATCGACCTAGATCCGGTTGGCCAGGCGCTGCTGTCAGAGGCGGCAAAAATGGGGGCATGGATGGGTTCTCCCCAATGGATGCAGGTTCACCGCTGGCGCTACGGGTTTGTGCGCCAAACCTTAAATGCCTCAATTTTGAGCAACCCTAAACTACCAAACCTGGTGGGCTGCGGCGACTGGTGTAACGGAGGAAATGCAGAAGGCGCGATCGCCTCAGGACGCGCTGCCGCCGCTGCCTTGGTCAAAACGCTAGGTTCGTAAACGCTTTGAGGCTAGCTCAGTTGTTGTTGCTGTTGCTATTGTTGCTGGAGTAGTCATTACTCTCTTTATCGTCGCTGCTTTCTTCATCGGTAGCACCCGAGTTGTTGCGGCGGAAGAAGCGCTGATTACCGGAACGCTTTTTGCGAAACTTGCGAGCGTAAGCCTGATTCCGCAGGGCTTTTTCTTTCTTAGGATTGCGACGTTTAGACATTCAATAACCTCAGACAACAGGGCAGGTGTGTTCAGCAAACTAAAGATTGGCAGTTACGCGGGGTTTTCCCACGCTGGGAGGTGTTATCTGACCGAACCAAATCAGCAGATTTGGCAGCACTTGCCCACCAGACACTCTGCCCACACTGGCATTCGCCACTGACGACGTGCCATAACCGAGTATTAACTGTAGCACATGGGGATACCAGGCCTGAGCACAGAAGGGGCTCGGATTCGAGAAAAGGAGTCATTCCTCCCGTCAACCTCGCCCCCCATGCTCTCAGGCTCTCGTCCTCGCCTGGCTCGACTGAACCCCGAACTACGACTGACTAGAGCTGAGGACTTTCTCGGCGCTAGTCGTATCGGGGTTGGCTTCTGGCGTATCGGCCTCAGAGGGCGGCACCACCTGCCAAAACTTAGGCAGGTAATCCTGCCAATCGGCCAGAACTTGCTCGGCCTTGGGGCTGCCGGTGTGGGCCAGATGGGCCTCGATGAGCGCCTTTAGCTGGGCTTCTCCAGCGGGAGTGATGACCCGCTGCACCTTGACGATCTCGGGGTTGACCCGCACCGGGAAACGGCCATCCTCGTCGAGGAAGTAGCCCAAGCCGCCGGTCATCCCGGCGCCCACGTTGCGGCCAACCGGCCCCAGCACCACGACTACACCGCCGGTCATATACTCGCAGCAGTGGTCCCCGGCACCTTCGATCACGGCCTGGCCCTTAGAGTTGCGGACGGCAAACCGCTCTCCAGCGGTGCCTAGCGCGTAAAGGGTACCGCCGGTTGCCCCATAGAGACAGGTGTTGCCTACAATGACGTTGGTTGAAGGGTTATAGGTAATGGCAGCGGGGGGCTTAACTACGATTTCGCCGCCGTGCATGCCTTTGCCCACGTAGTCGTTCGATTCGCCCACCAGCGTCAGGGTCATGCCGGGCAGGTTAAAGGCCCCAAAGCTTTGACCGGCACTGCCCTCAAAGGTGAGGTTGAGCTGCCCTTCAAAGCCTGAGTTGCCGTACTTTTCGGCGATCGCCCCGGCGACCCGAGCGCCAATGGTGCGGTCAGTGTTAGCGACGGTGTAGGTCTTAGTGGCGCTACCCTGGGCTTGGATAGCCTGCTGAATGTCAGCATCGGCCAGCATCTCGTCGTCGAGCACCGGGCCATTGCTGTGGACGGCCCCGTGGTTGAGCCAGGCGCGATCGCTGCGGCTGTCGGGCAATGCCATCAGGGTGGTTAAATCTAGACCGCTGGTCTTGGCTAGGGAAACCTCGCTGCGGGCCTTAAGCAGGTCAGCCCGCCCGACAATGTCGAGGAGGGAGGTGTAGCCCAGGTGAGCCAGCAGCGATCGCACCTCTTCGGCAATGTAATAGAAAAAGTTGACCACATGCTCGGGCACGCCGGTAAACCGCTGGCGCAGCTCTTCTTTTTGGGTGGCCACCCCGACGGGACAGTTATTGGTGTGGCAGACCCGCGCCATAATGCAGCCCTCGGCGATCATGGCGATGGAGCCAAAGCCAAATTCCTCGGCCCCCATCAGGGCACCCATGACGACGTCCCAGCCGGTCTTGAGGCCGCCATCGACGCGCAGGGTGACGCGATCGCGCAGATCGTTGTCCATCAGTACCTTGTGGACTTCGGTCAGGCCCAGTTCCCAGGGCACACCGGCATGCTTGATAGAGCTGAGCGGCGAGGCCCCGGTACCGCCGTCGTGGCCCGATACCTGAATCACATCGGCGTTGGCCTTGGCAACCCCAGCGGCGATCGTGCCGATGCCCACCTCTGACACCAGCTTCACCGATACCCCAGCCTTGGGATTGATCTGGTGCAGATCAAAAATCAGCTGAGCCAGGTCTTCAATAGAGTAGATATCGTGGTGGGGCGGGGGGGAGATCAGCGCCACACCGGGCTTGGAACGGCGCAGCATGGCAATGTAGGGGCTTACCTTCTTGCCGGGCAGCTGGCCACCTTCGCCAGGCTTGGCTCCCTGAGCCAGCTTAATTTCAATCTGCTGGGCGTGCATCAGGTACTCGGGGGTCACCCCAAAGCGGCCTGAGGCCACCTGTTTGATAGCCGAGCTGGCGGTATCGCTGTTTCTGAGTCCGCGCAGGTGGGGGAAGGTGGGGGAGTTGCCCTCACTATCCACATCTGAGAGCACCGTAAAGCGCACCGGGTCTTCGCCGCCTTCACCTGAGTTAGACTTGCCGCCGATTCGGTTCATGGCAATCGCCAATACCTCGTGGGCTTCCCGAGATAGCGCCCCCAGCGACATACCGCCCGTGCAGAAGCGGCGCATGATGGTTTCTACCGACTCCACCTGGTCGAGGGCAATGGGTTCGCGATCGCTCTCAAAGTCGAGCAGGTCCCGCAGGGCCGTGACGGGGCGATTTTCGAGTTGGGCCCGGTACAGCTCGTAGTGGTCGTACTGGCGTTCGGCCACCGCTTTGTGCAGCAGCTTAGACATGGCGGGGTTGTTCATGTGGTACTCGCCGCTGGGCCGTGACTGCACAAAGCCCATGTTTTGCAGCCGCTTGGCCGACAGCTCTGGGAATGCCCGCTGGTGGAAGCGAATAGTTTCTTGAGCCAGCTCGGTCAGGGAGATCCCCCCCAGCCGCGAGGTTGTGCCGCGGAAGGCCAGATCGAGCAGGTCAGAACCAATGCCAATCGCCTCAAAAATTTGCGCTCCCCGGTAGCTAGTAATCAGCGAGATACCCATCTTCGAGAGAATTTTGAGCAGGCCCGCATCGATCGCCTTGCGGTAGTTATCCTGAGCCCCGTTGAGGGTTGTCACCGGCAGCTTGCTGGTTTCCATCAGCTTTTGGGTGCGGTTATCGCTCCACCAGTGGCGTACCGACTCCAGCGCCAGGTAGGGGCACACAGCGCTAGCCCCGTAGCCAATCAGGCAGGCAAAATGGTGGGTGCTCCAGCACTGGGCCGTATCGACTACCAGGGAGGTGCGCATACGCAGCCCGTTGCGAATCAGGTGGTGGTGTACGGCCCCAATCGCCAGCAGTGGCGGAATATAACTAGTCTCGGCGGAAAGGGGTACGGCCTGGCCCTGGGCGTCAACGCGATCGCTCAGCACCAAGATTACCGTGCCCGCTTTGACCGCCTCATCGGCGCGATCGCATAGCGCTGCCACGGCTTTTTCCAAGCCAGCGGGGCCGTCGGTGATGGAGTACAGCGTAGATAAGGTAGCCGTAGCAAAGTCAGAAGCGTAGATCTGCTCCAGCTCCGCTTCGTTGATCACGGGGCTGTTGAGCTTCAGCAGACGAGCATAGTCCGGTTGTTCATCCAGCAGGTTACCTTGGGTCCCAAGCTGAGTGTCTAGGGACATTACCAGCCGCTCCCGCAGGGGATCGATCGCTGGGTTTGTGACTTGGGCAAAGCGCTGTTTGAAATAGTCGTAGAGCAGGTGCGGTTTCTCTGACAGCACCGCATGGGGCGTGTCGTCGCCCATGCAGAAGGTCGGCTCTTTGCCCTGGGCTGCCATGTCTTGGATGATCATGTCAACATCTTCTAGGGTGTAGCCAAAGGCACTCTGCTGCCGCAGCAAATCGTTCGAAGAATACAGAGGGTCTTCCACAAATAGCTGGGGCTGAAGTTCAGCTCGGTTTTCCTGGAGCCACTGACCGTAGGGGTGGCGACGGGCCACGCGCTGCTTAATCGCCCAGTTTTTAAGAATTTCCTGGCTGTGCAGATCCACCGCAATCATCTGACCAGGGCCAAGACGGCCTTTTTCGAGAATGTCCTCAGCAGGAACATCTAGCACCCCCGCCTCCGATGACACCATCAGCAGGTCGTCCTTGGTGACCACATAGCGGGCCGGTCGCAGACCGTTTCGATCGAGGGTCGCTCCGACCTGAGTGCCGTCGCTAAAGACGATCAGCGCCGGGCCATCCCAGGGTTCCTGCAGGCCGCTGTAGTACTCGTAGAAGTCGGTGATTTCGGGGTAGGCGTCCAGTTCAGGCTGGTTGTTATAGGCCTCTGGCACCATCATCATCAGCGCTTCCTGGGGCGATCGCCCCGATCGCACCAGCAGCTCCATCACGTTGTCGAGGTTGGCAGAGTCGCTGTTCTCGGGGTTGACAATGGGTTTTAGCACGTCACCGCGATCGCCCCAGGTTGGGTGGTACAGGTCGGCCTGGCGAGCCATCATCCAGTTGATGTTGCCTACGAGAGTATTGATTTCCCCATTGTGGCCCAGCAGCCGCATCGGGTGAGCCAGGGGCCACTTAGGCATTGTATTGGTGCTAAAACGCCGGTGGTACACCGCAAAGGAGCTGACATAGTCTGGGTCATGCAGGTCTTCGTAGAAGGCCGCCAGCACAGCCGACCGGACCATGCCTTTGTAAACAATGGTGCGGCACGAGCACGAGCAGACATAAAATTCCTTTAGACCCGCCACTGTCTCTGCCGCCAGGTCACCAGGATGGGCAACAGCCTCAGCTACTAGGTGCAACACCTGCCGACGAATCAGGTATAGACAGCGCTCTAGGTCTTCCCCAACTTCGGTTTCGGGAGCTGTCGCCAGGATGAGCTGCTCGATTTGGGGCTGGTACTGCTTCGCCAGCGCCCCCAGCACCTCAGGGCGCACGGGCACAGTGCGCCAGCCGATCACGCGGAGACCTTCCTCCTTGACGACCCGATCAAAGGTGTCGCGCACCAAGGCCGCCGCCGCCTCGTGGTTGGGCAGAAACATCATGGCGACCCCAGTGCGATCGCGCTCCAGCGCCCCGTATCCCTCGGCTTCGGCCCAGCGGTTGAGCACTGCCCACGGAATTGCCGTCATTACCCCGGCCCCATCACCAGAATTTTGGTCGGCACAGCAGCCTCCCCGGTGCTCCATGCAGTCGAGGGCAACTAGGGTCTTGGCCACTAGATCGTGGCTGGGGCGGTTCTGACGGTCGGCCAAAAAGCCCACACCGCAGGCATCCCGTTCTTCCACTAAAGACTTTGGTCCCCAGTTGGGCCACTCAATGCGGGTATGCGGTTGGGGTTGATAGGGTTGATTCACAGAGGTACGTCCCATGGGAGAGCAAAACTGAGGTAGCGAGAAAATATAGTTAACCGGGTAGACCAGCCGCGTCGCTCCGTAGAAGCGACGCACGAAGGGTCGAGCGACTAAGGTCTAGAACACCCGGCCAGCAAACCTTGACTGGCCTAGTCTGACTCGAGATGTAAATTGAGCATCTAGCCTAGACCTAGGACATGGATCGCAGCTGGGGGAGCTGGCCGTGCCCTGGCTGCGAAAAATGGGGGCGATCGCTCTGGCCAAGCAGGCATTGGCGCGTGCTGCGCTGCGCCCGTAGCTTCATCTGTTGTAAATTTACAGACTTTATCAGTAGTTTACAAACCTTAGGCACAGCATTTAGTCACAGCTTCTTAGAATTAAGCCATTGCAATGGTAGCCATTGTTTCAAAATTCCCCCTGTGTCCGTCCTGAACGACCCAAGATATCGCCCGCTACCTTCATCATACTCAGACATTTACCCAATATTCCTATCGATTCCCATGGTTAAATCGCTAAGCTCGGTTCGGTTTCGTTGCCCCCTTCGCCAGAGCTACTGCTGGGCCGCTGGGGGATGGATCGGGCTGGGTTTGCTGGGGTCGATGGCCTCTCTAGCCGCCCCGGCGGTGGCGGGGCCCAGCCCGGCATTGGTTCAGTCGATGCCGACCGAGCCATCCCTGGCCCAGGGAGCGATCGCCAATCCCACTGCCCAGGGCCAAACAATCACTATCAATGGTGTTCAAGCCGCTGTTCCCTGGATGATCACCAACGGTCAGATTGGCCTCGCCGACTATGGCCTGACGGACCAGCTGGGAGCTACCTTTCTCAGTAGCAGCCAGCCCAGCCGTCAGCCGGTTCAATGGTTTACGAATCCAGGCGATACGCTAGACCTAGCAGCCTGGGTTCACAGCGGCTATCGCTACCTAGATATTGTCCCCCTAGCCGAACGCCACAGCTGGCAGGTACAGCCCCAGGGCAATGTTTTGCAGATTGTTGCACCTCCGACCCAGGTTCTAGCCGTGCGCCGAGAGCCCCTATCCGGCGGCGAGCGCTTGACCCTAGATCTATCAGGCCCAGTGCCCGCCGCCTTAAGCGACAGTGCCGACGCCCTGACCCTGACCCTGGGGGCTACCGCTACCGATCGCGTGCTGCAAGAGGCGATCGCCTCTCCCGCCGGAGCCTACCTGGGCTCGCTCACGGTCAGCCCTGTAGTCGGTGGCCTCCGCTTTCAGGCCAGCGCCAGTCAGCCCCCTCGCCTGTTCACCCGAGCCAACCAAATCGTGATCGACATTCGGGCCGCCTCCCTTCAGCCCCACACCATAGCCTGGGCTCCCGGAGTGCGCTGGCAGCAGCGGTACGTCTCTGTCGCTGGGCAGCCGTTCCCGGTTTATTGGCTACAGCTCGACCCCGCCCAGGTCAACCTGCGCCCGATCTGGACTGACCCGACCACGGCGGTAGGCACGGCTCCCTTAATCACTATTGCCCAACGCTGGCAGGCCGCCGCCGCCATCAATGCCGGCTTCTTTAACCGCAACAATCAGTACCCGCTAGGGGCCGTACGCGCCAACCAGGACTGGGTTTCTGGCCCTATCCTCAACCGAGGCGTCGTCGGCTGGAATGACCAGGGCCAGGTGCGCATGGATCGCCCGGTCCTTAACCAAACCCTCACCACCGCCAGCGGACAGACCTTTCCGGTGCAGACCATCAACAGTGGCTACGTGCAGGCGGGCATTGGCCTCTACACCCCCACCTGGGGAGCAACCTACCGTCCCGTCCTCGAAGGCGAAACCATCGTTACGGTTGTGGACGGCGTGGTGGTCAACCAACGGGCCGCCAGCACCCTAGGGGCTGCGGGATTACCGATCCCCGCCGACGGCTATCTTTTAGCGCTGCGATCCTATGCCACAGCGGCTCAAGCTTTGCCCCCAGGGCAGCAGGTTTCCCTGACCTCTGAGCTGGTGCCTAGAACGCTCGCCCCTTTCCCTAACCTGATTGGCGGTGGGCCGCTGCTGGTGCGCGATCGCGCTCTCGTGCTGGATGCTGGCCTTGAGCAGTTCAGTCGGGCCTTTGCCACCCAGGCCGCTCCTCGCAGCGCCATTGGGGTTACCCCTAACGGCGAAATTTTGCTAGTTGCCGTGCACCACAGCCCTAGGGGCCCAGGCCCTAGCCTCGATCAGCTGGCTCAGATCATGCTTCAGCTGGGCACTACCGATGCCCTCAACCTAGATGGTGGTAGCTCGGCTAGCCTTTACCTCGGGGGACGCTTGATCAACCGTTCTCCCCGCACTGCAGCCCGGGTTAACAACGGCATTGGCCTATTTCTCCAATAGTTATTCACGTTCTTTCACTTCCTTAACATGTCTAAGCAGGGTGTAAAGACTTCGTGTGATTGCTTCTTGGAACCGCCGAAACGGATTGGCCCTCCGATTGCCCTTGTTAAACTATTGGCTGAAGAAAGTGAGCCAGCTCTTAGGCCGGCAAGATGAAACCTTCAAGCTCGATAGACAGTCTCACAAGGATGGGCACCCTAATATAAATGCCGCCCCGGCGTCGCCATTCCTGGCGCAGTTTTATCCTTTAAGTTCTAGGAGAACTATTACTATGCCAAAACTGGAAGAGTCGATTCAGCCCGCTGCCTTGGCCTTAGCCACCAGCAACGGTAAAGACATTACTGAAACCGGACTGCGTCCCTGGGGCTGCTATACCGTACTGGAAGAGGGCCGAGGCTACAAAATTAAGCGTATAGAAGTAAAACCTGGCCATCGCCTCAGCCTACAAATGCACCATCACCGCAGCGAGCACTGGATTGTCGTTTCTGGTACCGCAAAGGTAGTCTGTGGCGACAACGAGATCTTGCTGTCCAGCAATCAGTCTACCTACGTGCCGCCCTGCACCCAGCACCGCCTTGAGAATGTGGGCGTTATCCCCCTAGTTCTGATTGAGGTACAAAACGGCGAATATCTAGGCGAAGACGACATCGTTCGCTTTCAAGACGACTACTCACGGGTCGAAACGGTTTAGGCTGTGCTAGCCGTTACCCCTCATCAATTCAAGTTAGATAGCCAGCGGCGGTAGTGCTAAGCTCAGCGTATCGCCGTTTTTTATTGCTATTGTCCATGATTCACGTTCGCCCCGCCGCCGCCCAGGAGATCAAGCGGTTGCTAGCTCAGCAGGCGGCCAGCAGCACCCAGCCCCTCCAGGCCTGCTTGATCCTCGAGCCCGGCGGCTGCGCTGAATGGATCTATCGCCTCACAGCCAGCTCCACAGGTGACACCGCAACAACCGTTGTAGACTGTGACGGCATCAGCTTAGCCGTATCTGCGGATGACTTAGAACTCGTCCAAGACGTCACCATTGACTACGCCGAAGACCTGATGGGGGGAGGATTCCGCTTTACTAATCCTCTGGCTCAGCGAACCTGCGGCTGCGGCAATGCGTTCTCGCTTAATACTGACGCTCCCGTCAGCCAAGACTGTACCGGTGGATTACCAACGGGCTAGTACTGTATGGCCTAAGTTTAGGGACTATTCCTGAACGCTAGGGAACTAGGGAGCCAAGGGAGCTAGAACAGTAGGCATCGTTCAGCCGTCGAGTACTAGCTTGTGGCAACGCTACAAAACCCGATCGCATTTGACCAAAGCCATTTCGCAGTGCTAGCATTAGATCTTGTGAAAACTTGAGTCCACCCGCCGTAGCACAACAAGTATCCTATGCCCACGATTCAGCAGCTCATCCGGAGCGAGCGCCAAAAAGCCGACAAGAAAACCAAGTCCCCTGCCCTAAAGAGCTGTCCCCAGCGTCGCGGGGTTTGCACCCGGGTCTATACCACCACGCCTAAAAAGCCCAACTCGGCGCTGCGGAAGGTGGCTCGGGTTCGCTTAACTTCCGGATTTGAGGTTACGGCTTACATTCCTGGCATTGGCCATAACCTGCAGGAGCACTCCGTAGTTATGATTCGTGGCGGACGGGTTAAGGACCTGCCTGGTGTCCGCTACCACATCATTCGCGGCACCCTGGACACCGCTGGCGTCAAAGATCGTCGCCAAGGCCGTTCCAAGTATGGTGCCAAGCGTCCCAAGCAAGCCTCCTAACCGTGTCTTCGGACAAAACCTACGTTGAGTCAGCTTGTTTGGCGCTAAGTTCAACTTTGATATCGCTTGAAGCTTCTCCTGATCGGGTGGGATGTGCCTGACTAGACCTGCCTGTGCGAAGTACTTTTATTGATTAGCTACGCAGCCTTTATCGCTACTGGAATTTAGATCATGTCTCGCCGTACCGTTATTCAAAAACGTCCTATTCCGCCCGATTCTGTCTACAACAGCAGACTTATCACGATGATGAGCCGTCGTCTCATGACCAGCGGCAAAAAGTCTCTGGCCGACAAAATCATCTACAACTCTTTCACCATCATCAAGGAGCGCAGCGGTGGCGATCCTCTAGATGTATTTGAGCGGGCGGTTCGCAACGCCTCACCGCTAGTAGAGGTCAAGGCTCGTCGGGTGGGTGGTGCCACCTACCAGGTGCCTATGGAAGTGCGTTCTGAGCGCAGTGTGGCGTTAGCGCTGCGCTGGTTGACCCAGTTTGCCCGACAGCGTCCCGGCAAATCGATGGCGATCAGATTGGCCAACGAACTGATGGATGCGGCCAATGAAACTGGCGGTGCCGTTCGTAAACGGGAAGAAACCCACCGGATGGCTGAAGCAAACAAAGCGTTCGCTCACTATCGCTACTAAGCCTGCGCAGGTGTGCGGCCCCAGGCGTCAGATTCATTGGCGATCGCTGTTTCTGCTCCCTACAATAAATTTGTTCCGGCACTGAGACAGCTGGCCATAGCATGACGAGGAGGTAACTGTGGTAAGGACAACGCCCCTAGAGCGGGTTAGAAATATTGGCATTGCCGCGCACATCGACGCCGGCAAAACCACCACCACAGAGCGCATCCTGTTCTACTCGGGCATTGTGCACAAAATTGGCGAGGTGCATGATGGCACTGCCGTCACCGACTGGATGGAGCAGGAGCGAGAGCGCGGCATCACCATTACAGCAGCGGCGATTAGCACCACCTGGCGAGATCACCAGATCAATATTCTCGATACCCCCGGCCACGTTGACTTCACCATTGAAGTCGAGCGCTCCATGCGCGTACTAGACGGAGTGATCGCGGTCTTTGACTCGGTAGGCGGCGTACAGCCCCAGTCGGAAACGGTTTGGCGTCAGGCTAATCGCTACCGGGTGCCGCGCATTGGCTTTGTCAACAAAATGGACCGCACCGGGGCCGATTTCTTCAAGGTCTGCGGTCAGCTGCGCGATCGCCTCGGTGCCAATGCCGTTCCCATTCAGGTTCCCATTGGCAGCGAGAATGACTTTCAGGGCGTGGTTGATTTGGTCGCTATGCGCGCCCGAATCTATCACGATGATCTCGGCCAGAATTTCGAAGATACCGAGATCCCGGCCACCGTACTGGATGTGGCAGAAGACTATCGGGCCAAACTGGTCGAAGCCGTGGCTGAGACTGATGATGCCCTGATGGAAAAGTATTTTGAAGGACAGCCGCTGTCGTCAGATGAAATCGTGACGGCATTACGTCGGGGAACTCTTCAGGGCACTATTGTGCCGGTTCTCTGCGGCTCCGCTTTCAAAAACAAAGGAATACAAATCCTTTTAGATGCCGTGGTCGATTACTTGCCCTCCCCACTGGAGGTGCCACCCATTCAAGGTCATCTGCCCAACGGCGACCTCGCTGAGCGTCCAGCCGATGATGATGCTCCCCTGGCCGCTCTGGCCTTCAAGATCATGGCCGATCCCTACGGTCGGCTAACCTTTGTACGGGTCTACTCGGGGGTGTTGCAAAGAGGTAGCTACATTTACAACGCCACTAAAGACCAAAAAGAACGCATCTCTCGACTCATTGTGCTCAAGGCCGATGATCGCATCGAAGTCGATGAACTGCGGGCTGGCGACCTAGGAGCAGTCATTGGTCTCAAAGAGACTTTTACTGGGGATACTATCTGTGACCCCGATCAGCCGATTGTACTAGAGTCACTC